>CAMWQZ010000068.1 GCA_947176515.1 uncultured Bacteroidales bacterium
GAAGCTAAGACGCCATCCGATATAAGGTGTGATGGCCTTGCCGAAAGCGAAGTTATAGTTGGCAGTGATGCTGCGACCTGCACCGTCGGCGTTTTCTACGAAAGGCGATGCGATGCCAGCGCCGACCTGGATGAACCAGTTGTCACGAGAGGTTGAGTAGTACTGCGTCTTGCAGGGAACTTCGGTTTCAACCACAGTGGTTTCTTCCATTACGACTGTCTCCTGAGCATTAGCAGTGATTCCGGGTAAAAGCATTGCGCTGCATGCAGCGAAAGACCAAAGCACATTCTTTTTCATTGTTGTAAGTTTTTGTTGTTAGACGAAAAGTATTTTAATTTGATTTTTGAATTGTCATAAATAAACAGTTGTTGATTGCTGTTATGAAATGATAACACGAGGGCGGCTGCATTGTTCGATAAAGGTTAAAGAAATTTTTATTTTTTTGTCGTTACGGCGATATTGCTTACCTTTGCCACAATGAAAACAGACAGGTTAGGAAAATCAATCAAAGCACTGGCCGGGAGCATGTTTAATGCGTTAAGACGACGCCCCGAACATGAGTTTCACAATCCTCGGCGCTATCGTCTCGACTTTATAGCCGAGAACACCTTTAATCGTGTCTGGACCTTACGTTTCAGCCGTCTGCGAGTGCTAATAGTCAGCTCGCTAATCGTGGCAGCCATCGCAGCGCTGGTTTTCGTTATTGTTTTTTATTCGCCTGTCAGGAAGCTGCTGCCAGGTCGTCTTGAAGGCGACCTACGCTCCCGTTATGTCGATATGGCGATGCGCCTCGACTCACTCGAGCAGCGATCATTAGCTAACGACAGATATGTGGCCAATCTGCGCAACATAATGTCGGGGGCTGTTGACTCTGTGCTGTTCAACCGACAGCATAATAGAGATATGTCGGCGTTCAACACTGACTCTCTGTTGGCGCCGTCGGAAGCCGAGCGCGAATTTGTGCAACTCTACGAGGCGTCAGACAGATTTAATCTTTCGGTTCTTACGCCGATTGTGGCTGAAGGCATGTCGTTTTTCTCGCCTGTCCCCGACGCGCTAAGCGAGCCGGTGAGCAACGAAAACGCTACGGCAGTGACGTTCAGTCAGCCTGACCTACTCCCAGTGTCGACGACATTCCGTGGCACTGTTGTGAGCGTATATACTGACGCTTCAGGACTCAAGACTGTAATCGTTCAGCATCCTAATGATTTCATATCTATATATGGGGGTCTGACAGATTGCTTCACAGCGCCGGGAGCGCGTGTCACCGCAGGCGAACGCATCGGCCACTCAGGACGCGGCAACACATTCCGCTTCGAGCTATGGCACAGCGGCTCTGCAACCGACCCCAACGACTTTATAGGTTTCTAATTATAATTTTATATTATAGAAGGCCGAAGCAGCGCTTCACCGCGTTGCTGATTGTCTGCGCCTCTTTTCCCGAACGCGCAAGCAGGTCGATAATAGCCTGGACATACTCGTCCTTATTTTTCAGACCGCACAGCGACGCAACATTGCTCGCCGGAAGCATTGATTTCTGATTATACACTTTAAGGATGGCAGCGTAATCGCCTGTTTCAACATAATGGCGGAATTCGCGGCAATACTGATCGTAAATCTTACGCGGCGCAATCTCATCGCTGAGCTTGGCAATATGCTCTTCAAGCATACTTATATTAGTAAAGCGACCATCGACACGATACTCGACAGTCCGTTTCACTTTGTGGCGAGTATGGAGCAGAGCCTGTTGTTTCAGCGCCTGAGAAAACTGCGATATTACAGCCGAACTGACTTTTGCAAAGACACGGTCGGGATTATAACCCCGGCTCGCCGCAACCGTTTTTATAACATCCTCGAGCATCAATATATTTTCAATCTCGGCAACCTCAGGCACCATCACGCGCTTGCCCCGGAGATATTCCACTTCGTGCTCATCGCGACGGTCGCGGTCGACGATGCCGTAGCTGTCCATGTGATGAAACGCGCTCAAATCATTAAACGCTCGCGTAGCCTCAATCACTTTATTGCAGCTGCCAAGCGACTTTACAGTAAATTCTCTGAATACTAATGGGTAAAGCTTTGAATCAATCGAATGTATGCCATCGCCTTCGATAAACAGCACCGGCTTACGGGCTCCGATAATGGCCTGATAGACATCGTCGGTCAGACTCGTGCCATCGAGAATGGCATAATCCCATGTCACGGCTTTAGGGTCATAATCACGCACCCACACGACTGTAGCATTGGCGCGTGAAGAAGTAAACTCTAAATCGTGAGTCGTGTAAACAAACGTACAATCGGGACGCAGAAGCTCGATGCGCGACCAGAGGCTCTGCATTATGGTGGGATGGAGAAATATCTCGGGGGAGTTAATAAATATCACCGCTCCTCTCGGCGCATAAAGCACTCCGGCAATATAATATATGACCGCGCGCTCGCCATCAGAAAGCCGCAAAGCTGAATATCGGTCGTCAGTATTCGAACGACTAAACAGGAAACTGCCACTCTCGACAAGAATCTTATTACCAGGAAATATTTCCTGCCATAGCTCGACGACCTGATCAAGACGAGTGCGCCGCAGGCTGACTTTTTCGTCTTCGGATTTCGACAGTTTATAATTGAGCAGATTGAGCATCTCATCGTGCATCAGACGCGATAACAAGAGGTCAAGCTCATTAGGCTGGCTGCCTCCTCTCACCGTAAACCCATCAGAGACCTTACATAGCCTGCCAATCGAAGACTGGCTGACAGCATCATCGTCGCGGACATACAATCCGTGGAGAGCCGACAATGAAAACGCCTTGTCGCCAAGCGACGAAATCAGCTGAGATGTGAAGCGTGACTTTCCGGCGCCATTAGCACCGACAATGACAATTGGATGACCTGAAGTCTCGACCACTTCAAACCGGCCGTCGCTATGATTGGGCAGAGAGAGTTGCATAAACAAAGGTGCTTAAAATCCGAGATAAGGCGCTTTCATGAAAAATACTTCAAGGATATAAACGGCGGCTCCGGCAACGTAACCGAGGAAGGCAAGCCATGTGAAGCGCTTCAGATACCATCCGAAGTTGATGCGCTCGAGACCCATTGCGATGACGCCTGCAGCAGAGCCGATAATCAGCAAGCTGCCACCAACGCCGGCGCAGTAGCTCAGGAATTCCCAGAATGTGCCGTCGACAACGAAATTGGCTGCATAGCCTGTAGCATCGGGCATAGCAATCGGATACATACCCATCACACCGGCCACCAAAGGCACATTGTCGAATATAGATGATAGCACTCCGAGCAGCAAGTCAATTAAGTAGACATTATGGACATGTTCGTCAAGCATTCCGGCAGCGGCTCTCAAAATGCCCGATGCATCAAGCACCGACACCGCCATCAGAATGCCGAGGAAGAATAGGATTGACGGCATGTCGATGCGTGAGATTACTTTCGGAAGTCGATGCTCGCGCGAACGGTCAAGCATCTTACCATTATAAAAGACTTCTGTAAATACCCACAGGAGCGCCAACACCAAAAGGATGCCTACGAACGGCGGCATGTGAGTTATGGTTTTAAACACCGGAACGAAAATCAATCCTCCTACACCAAGGTAGAAAATCGTCTTTCGCTCACGTGATGATATCTCGCTCACTGCCTTGCTCTCCTGAGCCATCGGCGGAAGTTTGCCTTTAAGTGATTTCGAAATACTGAGCATAGGCACAATCATGGCTGCAAGACTCGGCAGGAGCACATAGCAGATAAGTGCCGGAGCAGTAACGTTACCCTTTACCCATAACATAATAGTGGTGACATCACCGATTGGCGACCATGCGCCGCCGGTGTTTGCTGCGATTATAATCATGCCGGCATACAGCCAACGCTCCATCTTATCACTGACAAGCTTGCGCAACAGCAGAATCATCACAATCGTCGTGGTCATATTGTCGAGAACGGCTGAGAATACAAACGTCGTGAAACAGATAACGTATAACAGGCGGCGTTTGTCGCGCGTAGAAATATGGTCGGTTATAACGGTAAACCCACCGTGAACGTCGATGAGCTCGACAATAGTCATTGCACCGATGAGGAAGAATAGAGTCTGCGATATGTCGCCCAATGATTCAACAATCTTGACATTAAGCACAAACTCAAGACACTGATGAGCGAACTCGCTGCCGGCGAGCCGCGGATTATCGGCTATATAACGCGCAAGAGCCTCGCTATCGACAAGCGGCACTAACCATTCGGCTCCGAGAGCATAGACAATCCACATAATCATACCCAATAGCAAGGCGATAGCGGTCTTGTCTATACGCAATGGGTGTTCGAGGGCTATACATAGATAGCCGATAAAAAATAGCAAAATCAGTGTTACTATCATCGTGATAACAATGGCTAATATTTAAAGTAAAATGATAAAATTCCAAACAAATTCGCAGCAAATTTCCATTACGGAAATTTTTCCGCAAATTTAAAAAATTATTTTGTTTTTAGCATCAGACCCAAGAGACTTAGTTTTTATTTATTTGGCTAAATATTGTTAAAACGAGACAGAGTTTGAAACTCCGTCTTTTCTGAAAACCATTATCACCACTAAGTCTCGCGAGATTAAAGGTATTAGCATTGCAAATGTTAAAAGTGTTAACCAATATTAATTTAAAACAATTTATCAACGCAATTTTTGCGCTTACAGAATTTTAGAGTAATTTTATCCCAACCTATTTAAATTCTGCCCTTAAATCACATCTAAGAGTAACACAAATTAACTTATGAATAAACGTTTAATTTCACTTTCTGCGGCAATAGCTTTATTGCCGGCAATCGCCTCAGCTCAATTTTCTGAAGCAACTGATATTGATGATCTCGCATTGATATATATCGGAAGCCAGAATCGTCCGGCATGGACCAAAGAAAAACTGCGCCCATACGTTGTCCACACCTATGCCGATGGCACACAGTCATGGATGTTTGACGGCTTCTTGTTTATGGATTACATGATGTATGATGAAACGACCGGAATGATGGTTGGCCTCGGCGAGGATAATGTCGACCCGTCGCGACGCGTTCACTGGGAACGATTGATGGATGTCCAATTTGGTCAAGACAACTGCCAGGGCCTTACCGCCCTCGACGAACTTATCGGCGAGCTTATCCCTGTGCTCGGCGAACCAGGCCATAAGCATAAGGTCGTATTCAACATTCCGGTTCCACATAAACCCTCTCAGATATGGGGCTCGATTGACGGACAATCTGTTAACA
The DNA here is from genome assembly GCA_947176515.1 of uncultured Bacteroidales bacterium. Lineage (GTDB taxonomy): Bacteria > Bacteroidota > Bacteroidia > Bacteroidales > Muribaculaceae > CAG-873. The sequence continues at coordinate 5,245 of CAMWQZ010000068.1, forward strand.
TATCTAACGCCGACGATAAGATTAAGGTTATGAAATGGTATGCTGACGAATTTATCAAGCGATGGAATGAAGCAGGATTCAAAAACATCGAGCTCGACGGTGTCTATTGGACAAAAGAATCATTTTTTGAGGACTACTGGAGTTCGGTTATCCCAGACACAAATAAATATTTTCACACCCTTGGCTTAAAGGTCTATTGGATTCCTTACCTCAAGGCTCGCGGCTGGGATCACTGGAAAGAATGGGGAATGGACGTTGCATACATTCAACCGGGTTATTACTTCACCACTGACAGACCATATTCACGCCTGACCGACGCCGTAAATGACGCATGGGAATATGACATGGCACTTGAAATGGAATTTGAAGGCATCAACTACGGTTACAACACAGGCACTAAACAGAGTTACACATATATTCCTGAAAATTCGGGCTTGTATGGTCACCATCCTGAATTTTACAACCGATTTGTCACCTATATCGACTTTTTTGAAGAGGAAGCCGTGTTTGATTTTATGCCGATAGCATATTATAACGGCCGACAGGCTATCTATGACTTCAGCATGTCAAAGAATGCCAAAGACCAGGAAGTAATTAATCGTCTTGCATTAATAATGAATAAGCGCCATGTTGAGACAGGATGGGACACAGCGCCTCGCACTGCAGGGATTGCCGACGTCGTGCTATCAGACGTTGAAATCGCCTACCCCGTCGATGGCGGCATATATATTGCTGATGAAGCCGGCGACGATGTGACCGTCGTTGCGGCCGACGGACGCACAGTCTTCTCGCGCAACTCCGCCAATAGCGCAACACGGCTGCAATATGGACTAACAATCCCTTGCCAGTCTGGCGTCTATATCGTAAAATGCGGTCCGCGTACCGTTAAGGTTGCGGTAAAATAAGCTTGCAAACATGAAGTTGTGGGTTTGGCAGGAAAATAGTAACTTTGCATATTAAATTAAATAGCAATCACTATTCATAGATGAAGAATATACGCAATTTCTGCATAATCGCCCATATTGACCACGGTAAATCGACCCTCGCCGACCGTCTGCTCGAATACACCAACACCATTTCCGCCAAGGACATGGAAGCTCAGGTCCTCGACGACATGGAACTCGAACGTGAGCGCGGCATAACTATCAAGAGCCACGCAATCCAGATGGAACATGTCATCGAC
>CAMWQZ010000069.1 GCA_947176515.1 uncultured Bacteroidales bacterium
TGATATTTAGCTTCATAAAAACCACCACGGGCGACCCTTACCGGCCGCCCGTGCTATTTATCCATTCCTCATTGTTCATTTATCCCCATAATGTCCCATAAGAGAGACCACAACAACGACAATGTTGTCTTCTTCAATCCGATAGACTAATCTGGATTCTTTGTCAAGACGTCTACTCCAATATCCGGCATAGTCACCTTTAAGTTGTTCAACATGTCCTGTACCAGTAGTAGGATGTTCCCTTAGCTCGTCCAAAAATACAGCGATTTTCTTTAATATCTTAGTTTTTCCAGACCGATGCCAATTTTCCAACTGCTGTTTAGCCTTAACAGTAAATTCTACTTTATAGCTCATACACCCAATAACGATTTTATCTCATCCATGCTAAGCGTTACTGTTTTTCCTTCCCGATATTGACGTATTCCTTCATCAAGTTCAGCTAAATTCCTAGGATCATCAAACCAGGGGTCGCCTGATGGAGAGGGGTTTTCGTTTACGTCGATAGACACTGAGTCAGCTTTAGCTATAAGGAGCGTCTCAATGTATTTTTTTAGACTTTTGCCTTGCGCAACTGCCATAATTGACAGTTTCTGAAGGGTTTCCACTGGGAGGTCAATATTTTTACGTTTAAGAGTGATTGCTGTTGCCATAGTCTAAAATATTTTTGTTTTTACAAAGATATAAAATATACATTATATATACAATTTTTATATCAAAATGTTGTGCCCCTTACCTCATATGGGTGGTGCCGAGGGAGAGGATGTTGAGGGAGGAGGGGGCAGATTTTGAGGTGATGGCGTTGATGCAGTCGAGGACGGTAGAACCGGTTGTAATGATGTCGTCGACGATTGCAACCGACAGCCCGTCGAGTTCTTCGGGATGCCGCACGGCAAAACTGCCCTCTACGTTTTTGTAACGCTCCAATCCGCTCCGTCGTGTCTGGGTCTTGTGGGCACGGGTGGCTACAAGATTGTCGCCCACCGGGCACTCCAGTTCCGACGCTATGCCGCGCGCAATCTCAAGACTTTGATTATAACCGCGTTTGATTAGCTTATCGCGATGTAGCGGCACAGGCAGCAGCACGTCGAAACGCCCTTTCAGCCCGTCAGCCGCAAGTTCCGCTCCATATAGCTTGCCGAGTGTGTGGGCCGTCGCTGGCCGGTCATCATATTTCGCCTCGCGTATCAGCCGTGCGTAGGGGCTGTCGCTGTAATAGAAGAACCATCCGGCGGCAATGTCAATCTGATGTGAGCCTGCAATGCGCTGATGCAGAGTGTTGAAATCTATTTTGTGTAGATAGGTTCGCGGTAGCTCAGCCATACAACCGACACACATCAGCCGCTCGCCGACAGTCAGCGACTGGCCGCAGATACGGCATGTGCGCGGAAACACACTGTCAATCGCCGCCGCACCCATCACCGACAATGCCCTGATAAACCTATGTTGTGATTTAATTTGCATGTGAGCCTTTTTATCGCTAACTTTGAATCTATGCTACAATTCCTTTTAATATTATCGAGCGTGTTTCAGACGCCCGAGTTTTATGTTATCGTCAGTGTTGTCGCTGCTGCGGTCATCGCCGCCGTGTCGTTGCCCGAGCGCAAGGGCGAGGTGAAACTTCATCTGCTCGCCGGAGAGCTCCACGAGGCAGGCTCAACACTGAGGGCTGACACTCCCGGCTCAGGCTCGGTGACATTCACCGTTGGCGCCGGCAATGTCGTCACACTCCGGCGCGACGGCCTCAGCGGCGTGGCTCTCGACGGCGCCTTGTCGCTGGCGGTCAAGGTGTCGGGTTTCGACATAACGATAGAGGAGCGTGTCACCGCCGGCTCGTCCTGCTCTCCCATGGCAGCAAGCGCAACCTTTGAGCTAAATTTTCTTGCACCCGAATGGTATCACATTCGCTACGAAAGCGAAACGTTCAGCGAACACGCATCATTGACCCTGCACGTGCGCGAAGGTATCACTCTCACCAAGCGCCTTATCCATTGACCCCGAAGACCTGGAGGAACCAGGTCGAGATGCCTACATAGATGATAAGCCCGAGAATGTCGTTTGAAATCTGGATAAAGGGTCCTGTGGCGAGTGCCGGGTTAATCTTAAGTTTTTCGAGGGTAAGGGGCACGACTGTGCCAAGCATCGTGGCAAACATCACCACGATAAACAGCGACACCGCTACCGACAGCGTCACGGCGAGTTCGTGAGGCAGCATAATAAGGTTATAGACAAGGATGACAGCCGAAATTATCGACGCATTAAGCAAACCGATAAGCACCTCTTTACCAAGTTGTTTAGAGAATTCTTTGATGTCAAGTGAGCCGTTGGCGAGACCTTGAACTACGATAGCCGACGCTTGGACGCCGACGTTACCGCCTGTGCCACCGATAATCGGTATGAACAGCGCCAGCGCCGTCACCGCCTGAATCTGGGCTTCGAAACCGCTGAGGATGAGCGAAGCCAGGATGCCCGACGCAATGCCGATAAGCAGCCAGGGTATGCGTGCCTTGGTCTGGGCGAAAATCGAGTCATCAGCGTCGACGTCTGACGAGATACCTGACGCCAACTGGTAGTCGCGTTCGCTTGATTCGCGCACACGGTCCATCACGTCGTCGACCGTTATCTGCCCTAACAGACGGCCGATAGAGTCCACGACGGGCATTGCCACAAGGTCATACTTCTCAAAGTCGAGAGCAACGTCGTCGATAGGCGTGTCAGCCTTCACGCTAACCGGGTCAATCTCCATCACGTGTTTGATTTTCGACACCGACGGATGGGAAATCATCTTTTTAAGAGGGAAGATGCCGCGCAACTTGTAATCGTTGTCGACCACATATATATAATAGATTTCGTCAACTTCCTCAGCCTGCATGCGCATCTCCTTGATGCATTCCGGCATCGACCAGTTCTCGTTAACGACAATCATTTCCGTGCCCATCAGACCGCCGGCCGTGTCCTCGTCATACTTCAGAAGGTCGATGATGTCGCCGGCTTGCTCCACGTCGTCGATGTGGGCGAGGATTTCCTCTCGCTCCTCTTCGTCGAGTTGCTGGATAAGGTCGACGGCGTCGTCAGTGTCGAGGTGGTCAATCTGCTTGGCGATTTCCTCGGCAGGCATGTCAGATATAAGCTTCAGACGGTCGTCCTCGTCGAGCTCCATCAGCACATCGGCCGCCATGTCGTCGTCCAACAGGCGATAGAGATACTCGGCCTCGTCGAGCTCAAGATTCTGGTAGAGCTCGGCGATGTCGGCAGGGTGGAGGTCATCGAGCTCTTTGCGAGCCTGCGCCTCGTCGTCAGAGTGGATAATCTGCCTGATGTGCTCGAGATATTCCGGAGTGTATTCCTTCATCGCTTATTATGACTGCTCGGCCTTACGGCTGATTGATGAAACAAGATTTGTAAGCTCTATAAATTCTGCCACGCTAAGCTGCTCGGGCCTCATGGCGAGCAACTTGCTGTCAGGCAGCTGCGCGCCCGGCGCCAAAAGGCTTCTGACCGAGTTGCGTATCGTCTTGCGCCTTTGCCCGAACGTTGTCTTTACCACCGTCTTAAAGAGCCGCTCGTCGCAGCCGAGGTCGGTGACACCGTTGCGCACCATCTTTATCACCCCCGATTTCACCTTGGGCGGCGGATTAAACACATGTTCGCTGACCGTGAACAGGTAGTCGATGTCATACCACGCCTGAAGCAGCACGCTTAGTATTCCGCGAGCCTTTGTGCCCGGTCCGGCGGCGATGCGCTCTGCCACTTCGCGCTGCAACATTCCCGAGCAGCAGGGCACCATGTCCTTGTAATCGAGCACATGAAAGAAAATCTGCGACGATATATTATAAGGATAATTGCCTATCACGCAGAATTTCTTGCCTGGGAATATCTCCGCGAGGTCAAGCTTTAGAAAATCGCCCTCGATTATTCGCGTGCCATCGGTCAGAGCCGGAAAATTTGCGCGTAGATAGCCGACGCTCTCAGTGTCAATCTCTACGACCGTGACGTCGTGGCCTGCCTCTAAGAGCGGACGTGTCAGCACACCCATCCCGGGGCCCACTTCGAGCACCGGCATGCCCTTATACTCGTCGACAGTCGCCGCTATCCGCGCCGCCACCGACAAATCGGTCAAGAAATGCTGACCCAGAGCTTTTTTAGGCTTTACCTGTTGCATGACATCAATTTTTCTGCAAAAGTACACTATTTTCACCAATGCACCAACAAAAACCACAGCACAATCGTCCCAGGGCGTTCCAAAAACTATTATCCCCATTAGTCCCATTAGCCCTCATCCCCAATCTCTCTTTTTTGTTCAATTAATTTTGCGCGGCTAACAAAAAATGTCTAACTTTACGCACTTTAAATTCCAAGAAGCACTTTAATGAAAAGACTTTTTACTTTCGCTTTTGTGCTAATTGCTTTTAGCACAATACTATCGGCTCAGAATCCCGAAGGTCGCCGCCAGATGGTCGGCATAGCCTTCTACAACCTTGAAAACCTCTTTGACACAATCCCTAACAACCCCGAAGGCCGCGACCTCGAGTTCACTCCCGGCGGTCAGAAACAATGGGATTCGCGAAAGTATAACTCTAAGCTTCATAACCTTGCCTACGCTATTTCGCAGTTCACCACTCCGGCGACTCCCATGGGGCCGGCAATTATCGGTGTCAGCGAGATTGAGAACCGCTCGGTGCTCGAAGACCTTGTTTCTCAGCCCGAACTGCGCCCATGGAATCTTCAGGTCGTTCATCACGATTCGCCCGACGCTCGTGGAGTGGACGTCGGTTTGCTTTATAATCCCAAGATGTTTAAATTTGAGAACGTCACCAACCACCGCGCCACTGCCATACCCTTCCGCACTCGCGACCAGATGTGCGTAGTTGGCACCATCGGCGGCGAGCGTATTGCTGTCATTGTCAACCACTGGCCTTCGCGCCTCGGCGGACAGGAGAAATCGTCGCCTAACCGCGAGGCTGCCGCAGCCCTCTCAAAGCAGATTGCCGACTCGCTTTGGCGCGTCGACCCCAATATCGGAGTCATTATCATGGGTGACCTCAATGACGACCCGATGGATAAATCCTGTGCCAAAGTGCTTGGGGCTAAGCGTGATGCCGAGGGCGTCGGCGAGCACGAATTTTTCAACCCCTTCTGGCGCAAGCTCGATGCCGGCATCGGCACACTCGCCTACAAGAGCCAGTGGAACCTTTTCGACCAGATAATCATCTCAGGCGGCCTTGCTAACGGTCCCGATAACCGCTGGCATTTCTACCGCGCCGACGTCCTCAACAAAGATTTCCTTAAAGACACCGAGGGCAATCGCCAGGGCTATCCGCGCCGCACATTTGCCGCCGGCTCGTTCCTCAACGGCTTCTCTGACCACTTCCCGACCGAAATTCTGCTTATAAGATATCTCAAAACCAAATAACTAATTATTTTTTATTAAACGTAACCAAAAACTTTTTATGAAAAAATTTTTACTTTCGTTAGCTGTTTTCGCAGGTTTCACTGCGATGGCTAAAGAAGTCACTTTTGACTTCATCAACAATGACTACGGATTGGAACGTCTGTCTGGTTCTACAACTGACTACATCGACGAAGGCACATCAATCACTTCTGAAGGTGTCACTCTCACATTCTCTTCAGTTTACGGCGAAGAGTCTAAGAACGAATCAGGTTGCCGCCTTTGGTCTACTAATGGTTTCCGTATGTATAATGGTGGTACTATCACCGTTACTGCTGACGAGCACATTTCTAATGTAGTTATCAATCCCGAGGTCAGCTCTATTTCTATCACTGAGGGAACTGACGCTTGGACACTCGCTTACACCCAAACTTCTAAGAACGGCCAGTTCACCACTCTCACCGTTACTCTCGGTGAAGCTGCTATCCAGGACGGTACTAAGGACCATCCTTACCTCATCGCCACTGCCGAAGACCTCTGCAATGCTTACAAGCTCACTAAGGCTGGTGAAATGGTTTATTTCGCTCAAACCGCAGATATCGACATGGCTGGCGTGAAAGACTATGTTTGCCTCGTAGGCTTTGATAATGTTACTTATAGCTCACAGATTACTTACGACGGTCAGAACCATCTCATCAAGAACTTCGCCCCTGCTGATGGCAACCCCGGCGACGGCCTCCATGCTTATTGTACCTCAATCTTCGGTGTGCTCAACGGTACAGTTATGAACCTCGGTGTTGTTGATGTTAACATCGACTCTGCTCAGGGTTGTGGCGTTATCGCCGGTTATGCTGGTCACAGCACTGGTACATTCGCTACCGTTCAGAACGTTTTCGTAACCGGTAAAGTTAAAGGCTCTGGCTATCTCGGCGGCATCTTCGGCACAAGCGGCAACAACGTTAACATCTATAACACTTTTGTTAACATCGAGCTCGAAGGTGGCGCTAACTCGGCTGCCCTCGTTGGCCGT
>CAMWQZ010000070.1 GCA_947176515.1 uncultured Bacteroidales bacterium
TGCCAGGGGTCTTGGTCACCAGCTGATAGTCAAAATACGCACGCATGTTTCCTGAGCCGTCGATAGTCGTCTCATCCTCGGGGCAGAAGGCCGTGACATGAAAGCCGTCGTCAAGACTGCCGGTCACGGAAGACTCGGAGCGTGACACGACACCGGGCGTACCGGCCCAAAAGAGGATGGCTGAATCATCATTTGCTCTGGCAGACAGCGGTAGCTCCTCCTCCTGCGAGCAGGAGAAGAGCATTAGTGCCGTAAGCAGTAGAAATGATGTATGATAATATCTGTTATTCTTCATAAATGCTGTGTTTAGGACCCAGGTACGGTTATGCCGGATGATGAAACGCTTTGCCATCCTTTTACAGAGACTGTGAGGCCGACTTTGTCGCTGATGATGGGGTCTCCGGCGTTAGGGCCTTCAGAGGGCTCGACATCAGGGGCATGCAGCCCCACTCCTAAGGTGTAGTCGAGGGTATAGGTGTAGGAATAACCAGGTTCCCAGTTGGCTGGGATGGGAAGGGTTGACCAACCGAATTCTTTCACTTGGCTTCCCTGGGGCGCGTTGTATTGATTATTCAGTTCGGGGTCAGTGTAATATCTTCCGTCTGCTCCTTTATATAGCTGTTCCGACATCACTGTGCCGTTGCCGTCAACCGCCAGATACACCTTAGGGATATCCAAGGCGTTTGGACCTTGATTGGTGTCGACATAGGGATACTGCTGCTTGCCCTTTGTGTCTATCACTCTGAGAAGTACACCCAGGTACAATCCTTGATCGGAATTAGTGTTGTCATTTTCATAATTCCAACCGGCATATTCGGCCGGTATGAGCATGGCGTAGTTACACTCGCCGGTGCCACCCATAATAGAAACCTCGGATGCTGTTTTGTCTATCGTCACTACCTTATCCTGCGGAGAATAGATGTATTCCGCATTTCCTTTTTCTGCTTTTTCTGAATGTAAAATCCACTCTCCGGCTCCGGCTATAGGCTTGAAATCGTATGCTGCCTTCATGTATGAGCCTCCTATCCTTATGCCGGCGATTTCTATCTTGAAACTCTTACTTTCGCCCTTGGCATTTACTTCGATGCGGCTCAGCTGGTGCTCGAAGTCAAGCTTGATGTCGGAGAACATTTCTGACTGCATCGATGCGCTTTTATAGGCTGTGATAAAATCAACTTGCTTTGAAATGTCATCAGATACACGGAAATTCAGTTTATAGTCGAAAACCGGCTCTGCGCCGCTTATGGTGGTGGCATTCTCAATTGTGGCCCCTTCGTAGGCCGCAGGATAATAAGCGAAGAAGGTGAGGGCGTTTTTCTCTTTGCCCGGCTCCGGCCACATACAGTTCTCGGAAGAGAAAACGCCGCTGCCGTCACTCATTTTCACCACTTCCTCGTCGATATATGGGCTGAGCTTGCCATCCATGGAATCGGCAGGATTGAAAACAGTGACATGAAACTCGTCAAGATTATCATTGCTGACTATTTGTCCCCGGCTTACGATCTCCGGAAAGGATGTGCGGAAATGCATCTGCCTGCTTTCTGTCGGCATTTCAGTCTGCGGAGCATCATTTTCACATGAGGCGAGCAAAAAAGCGGCTCCGATGGTCAGATATGTTAATTTTATTGCATTCATTATAGATAGTAAAATATATTATTTTCGTGGTTCGAAGACATCTGCGTCTTCGAGTTCATGATAAGATCAAGCCTTTTAAATGGAAGACCCGGGCGGCCGTTATTTAAAATATACTATGCCCACAGCTCCCGATTGAGGTTTTTAATTTACAAAGTTAATTGTTTTTATTCAAAAATCCAAATCCAGTCCCATTAATTCTTATAAATTCTTGTAAAATCTCATCGCTGGCCAATAGTAAGAGGCGAGAAGAGGGCAAGGGTATTTGTTTTTTGCGCTGAAAGAAGCGATTTGTCGAAATAAATAATTACATTTGCCTGATAATTATTTAATGTACGTGCAAATGGGAGTACGAGACAAAGTTTTACCTGAAAAATATGTGATAACTGTCGGACGTTCGTTTGGCAGCGGCGGCAGAATACTGGCAAAAATAATAGCCGACAAACTCGGCATAGCCTTCTATGACAGAGAGCTTTTGATAAAGGCTGCCGAAAAGGCTGGCATGAGTCCTGAATATTTCGAGCGCAACGATGAGCGTGTGCCGAGGTTCTTCTCAGGGCTTTTCTCGTTTAATCACGGCTATTCGCCGATGTCATTCTATGCCGGAACATCGTCGATTACGTCTGACGGTATCTATCAGGCCCAATGCGACTTCATGCACGACATTGCTGACGCCGGCCCGTGTGTGATTGTAGGCCGCTCGGCTGACTATGTGCTGCGCGACGTCGAAAATGTTGTCAATATCTTTGTGCATGCACCGATGAAAGACTGCGTGAAGCGCATACTTGACCGCGCCGACCGCCTGACAGAGGACGACGCCCGTAGCTTGGCTGAACGCACCAATAAGGTCAGGGCGGCATTTTACAATTTCTATACAGACAAGCGCTGGGGCGCAGCGTCGAGCTACGATATTACGGTCAATTCGTCGCTGTTGCCGCTCGAGGAGTGTGCCGATTTTGTGATCGATTATCTCTACCGTCGCATCGGAAAAGAAAAATAGTTAACTTTGCAAGACAATATTTTGTTATAAAGATGATAGAACCAACTGACACTGATAAGTTGCGCCGCGACCCCGACGGACTGCTCACCTACGAGTGTATAGCCAACCATATTGACAGCCTCGACGAAGCGCACCTCGACGAACTCGTCGATAATATGATTTCAGTCGACATGACCGGCCAGTTTACGGCGAGCGCTGCGAGATATCTCCACGCAATTGACGCGGCGAACTATGCAGCCGCCATCAATCGCCTCGTCGCTGCGACAATCGACAAGGACCGCGAGCGCCGCTATCTGCCCGACGTGCTTAACAGCATCTACGGCCCTGACTACCACTGCCGCGCCGCCGAGTTAAGCGCAACCGACAATAATTTCAGACGCATCTACAAGCGCCTCTATCCAAACTCTGTGATTTGAAAGTTAACTAATAAATTAGAAAGTTATGTTTAAAAATTATTTAGCTGCCGCTGCACTGCTTTTAGGCCTGTCGGCCTGCGGAACAGGCAAAAGTGCCGAAGAAGGCAATGCTGACGGCAATGACTCAATTAAAGCAAAAGAGACTATGGCAACAAACTACAATCCGGCTGATACCAACAGCGTTAAAGTCGAAGTTGAAACAACACTCGGATCATTCACCGTCCTGCTTTATGGCGACACTCCCCGTCACCGCGATAACTTCGTGAAACTCGTGAAAGAAGGTTACTACAACGGTACGCTCTTCCATCGCGTCATCAATGAATTTATGGTTCAGGCAGGCGACCCCGATTCGAAGACCGCAGCCCCCGGCCAGCAGCTTGGCGCAGGTGGCCCCGACTACACTATCGACGCTGAATTTGTGTTCCCGAAACATTTCCACAAACGCGGTGCGCTCGCCGCTGCTCGTCAGGGCGACCAGGTCAACCCGACCAAGGCATCGTCAGGCTCACAGTTCTATATCGTGACCGGCAAGAAGGTGTCAGAAGGCGAATTGGCAAGCATGGAGAAATATCTCGAGCAGTCAGCTATCCAGACTCGCTTCATGGAGCTCGCCCAGCCGCGTATGGACGAAGTGCGAGCAATGCAGGCTAAGGGTGACAACGCAGGTCTCGAAAAACTTCAGAACGAGCTTGTAGCCGAGGCTCAGGCTTACGTTGCAGAACACCCCGTCAAGATTACCGACGAAATGAAACAGGCTTACACAACAGTCGGCGGCACACCTCACCTCGACAACAACTACACCGTCTTCGGTGAAGTTATCAAGGGCATGGAGACTGTCGATAAAATCGAAAAGGTCGAGACCGACCGCGGCGACCGTCCGAAAGAAGACGTGCGCATCATTTCGATGAAAATTGTCGATTGATAATCACTGCGAAACGACATGATAGAATATCGGACGTTTACGCTCGATAACGGTTTGAGGGTCGCACATAGTTGCGACCCTTCGACTGCTATGGCGGCAGTCAATATATTATATGATACGGGCGCGCGCGACGAGTCGCCTGAACTGACCGGCATAGCGCATCTGTTCGAACATCTGATGTTTGGCGGCTCGGCTAACGTCAAGGATTACAGTGGTGAAATCGAAGCCGCCGGCGGAACCGACAATGCATGGACAAGCAATGACTTCACTAACTTTTATGAGGTGTTGCCGGCTCAGAATATCGAGACGGCCTTCTGGCTCGAAAGCGACCGCATGCTTGCGCCTAATCTTGACGAAAAAACACTGTCGGTGCAGCGTCAGGTGGTAATCGAAGAGTTCAAGCAGCAATGTCTTAACCGTCCCTATGGCGACATGGCTCACTATCTGCGCCGTATGCTTTATGGCGACAGCCACCCCTATGCGTGGCCAGTAATCGGTAAGAAACCCGAGCATGTCGCAGCTGTCACCGCCGACGATGCGCGCCGATGGTTCTATGACCATTACGGACCCGACAATGCAGTACTGGCGGTGAGCGGCAATGTGACATTCGACGAGGTGAAACGGCTGGCCGAGAAATGGTTTGGCCCGATACCGCGACGCAACATAGCGCAGCGTCGTCTTGCCTCTCCTCACTTCCCGACGGCTGACGTCGTGGAGCATGTGAAGAGTGATGTGCCTCAGACGGCGGTCACTATTGCATATCCGATGGCAGCCTACGGCGAGCGAGATTATTATGTGGCCGACACGATAACCGACCTTTTGTCGGCAGGGCGCTCATCGCGATTTTATCGCCGGCTGCTTATGGGCGGAGGCGGACTCTTCAGCGAGGTCGACGCCTCGATTATCGGCAGCGAGCACGAAGGCTTCCTTATGCTCAACGCCAAGCTCACCGATGACAGCGACGAAGCTGTCGACAGGGCCATCGCCATGATGAAATCAGAGGCCTCGGCTTTGTGCGAGAAAGACGGAGTGAGCGATTATGAGCTTCAGCGCTGCATGAACCGCTTCGAGTCGACATTTAATTTCTCAAACATGGGTTATCAGATGCGCGCCGCTAATCTCGCCATGGCTGTCTATCACGGCGAAGATATCAACGCTACCGTGGCGCGACAGCGAGCAACGACTTGCGCCGACGTGAGACGTGTGGCACAACAATTGTTCATGCACACGCCGTCGGCGACTTTGATTTACGAGAAATTGAATGGTTGAAGAGTAAAAAGGAGAGAGAAGAATAAGAAAGAGCGTGTTAGATTGCAGATCATTGTAATAGATGTCAATATAGGCTTGTAGACTATTGCTGTTTCTGTTTTCTGACTATAAGACGCGCAACAGAGGAATTTGTTACACGTTTTATCTTTAAAAAATGTTAATGATGAAAATATTTTTTGAGTTGATGGTATGAACGGATGGCTGACAATCGGTTTGCTCTTGATAGCAAACGTATTTATGACCTTTGCGTGGTATGGTCACCTGAAATTGCAGCAGATGAAAGTTATCAGTGCCGACACACCGATATGGATGATTATCCTTATATCTTGGGGCCTTGCGCTGATAGAGTATTGCTTTATGGTTCCGGCTAACCGCATGGGTTTCTCGGGAAATGGCGGAACTTTTTCGCTGATGCAGCTTAAGGTTATTCAGGAGGTTATCACGCTGTTGATTTTCACATTGTTCTCAGTGCTGATTTTTAAGGGAGAGTCTCTCCACTGGAATCATTTTGCAGCGTTTTGCTGTCTGGTGGCGGCCGTGTATTTCGTATTTATGAAGTAACCGTCAGAGCTGGTATTAGTCAAAAAAGCAACGGCGCTCAGCCCTTTGGGGCGAGCGCCGTTTTAGCGTTTATATTACTCGTGACGAGATTACTTGCCTGCGAGTTTTTCCTTGAGAGCTGCGAGAGCCTCGAGGTCGCCGAGAGTAGTCTTTTCGAGCGGAGCGTTGAGCGCCGGAGCTTCTTCCTGCTTTTTGGGAGCGCGGCGAGCTGCCTTGCGTTCTGCGTTCTTTTCTGCGCGAGCTTCATCTTCGAAGATGCGGCTGTGAGAAAGGATGATGCGCTTGCTGTCTTTGTTAAATTCGATGACTTTGAAGTTGAGTTTTTCGTCAACCTTAGCCTGTGAGCCGTCTTCCTTAACGAGGTGTTTGGGGGTTGCGAAGCCTTCAACGCCGTAGGGGAGGGCAACGACAGCACCCTTGTCGAGCATTTCGACGATTGTGCCTTCGTGAACTGAGCCAACAGTGAAGATTGTTTCGAATACATCCCAGGGATTCTCTTCGAGCTGCTTGTGGCCGAGGCTCAAGCGACGGTTGTCCTTGTCGATAGCGAGAACTTCAACGTCGATGTCAGCACCGATTTGAGTGAATTCGCTGGGGTGTTTGATTTTCTT
>CAMWQZ010000071.1 GCA_947176515.1 uncultured Bacteroidales bacterium
CCATGAACGGCTGCCGCGCGGAAGTGGTGCACTCACTCGCCAAATGGAAACGCGCCAAGCTGGCGGCCTACGACATTGCGCCGGGCTACGGCATCTACACCGACATGAATGCCATCCGAACCTTTGAGGACCTTGACAACCTCCATTCGCTCTACGTCGACCAATGGGACTGGGAAAAGTCGATAAAGCCATCTGACCGCAATCTCGACTATCTCAAAGCTACGGTGCGCGACATCTTCCGCGCCATAAAGCAGACCGAAGAAAAAATATTCCAGATTTATCCCCATATCACCCCTACTCTCCCTGACGACATCGCCTTTGTCCACGCCCAGGAACTTCTCGACCGCTATCCGGGAACAGATGCACGTGAGCGCGAAGCCCTCGCTGCAAAGGAGCACGGCGCCGTGTTCATCATCGGCATCGGCGGAGAGCTTAGCGACGGGAAACCTCACGACGGACGCGCGCCCGACTATGACGACTGGAGCACACCAAACTCCGACGGCTACAACGGTCTCAACGGCGACATCATGCTCTGGAACCGTGTGCTCGACATACCGTTCGAGATATCGTCAATGGGTATTCGCGTAAGCCCGGAGTCTCTCGCACGTCAGCTCGACCTGCGCGGCTGTCCCGAGCGCCGCGAACTGGCGTTCCACCGCGCATTGCTCAATGGCGACTATCCTGCTTCAATCGGTGGCGGCATCGGTCAGAGCCGCCTCTGTATGTTCATACTTCAGAAAGCCCACATCGGCGAAGTCCAGGCGTCGCTATGGCCAAAGGAGCAAATCGAGCTCTGCCGTCAGGCTGGCATTGAGCTCTTGTGATTATTCGCGCAATTTAGAGTCTATAATAATTGTAACAGGGCCGTCATTGACGAGCGAGACTTTCATGTCAGCTCCGAAGCGGCCCTGCTCTGTTTTGCGGCCTAACAATTCTCCGACGCGGCGACAATATGACTCATAAAGCGGCACTGCCAAATCATGTCCGGCGGCACGGATGTAGCTTGGCCGGTTGCCCTTGCGAGTCGAGGCTGTAAGGGTAAACTGACTCACGGCAAGAACCTCGCCTCTGATATCTGCGATGGAGCGATTCATCACGCCGTTTTCATCATCGAAGACTCTCAGCCCTACGGTCTTAGCCGCCAGCCATTCGACATCTGCCTCCGTATCGCCGTGCTCCACGCCGACAAGCACCATAAATCCACGGCCGACAGCTCCGACAACCTCGCCGTCAACTCTCACCGCTGCCTCACTAACTCTCTGAATTACAAGCCTCATAATAATGTATTACGGTTCCAACACAAACGAATACTCACCAACATATAAATTCGAAATTTCAGTCTCAATCTGAGACAAAGACACTCGACCAGACTCCAGCATTTTTTTATTCACGATAAGATACATTGAATTTTTTACATCTTTCATCTGTAAAAACTTATCATTACTTAAAAAAGTCAGCATCATTCGACGATAAAATCGGAATCTTTTATTCGGGGAATCTTCAAAGGCTTTTTCTATCAAGTCATGAGCACCCACAAACCCAAAGGACGCTTTCGCATCACTCTGATAATACTGCAACATTACAGCAATGCAAGACAAAACGATGGTTCTTGGTTCATAATCATTTGTAAGAAGCGAGTACCTGTCACGACTTTCGGCCACCCCTTTCCAATAGAATTTAAGACCATAGAAATGGGAGGCAAAATGTTCAACCTCAACTATGTACCACTTATTACTTTTTTCTGAGCGAAATTTCCATAAATCTATAATGCGAAGCGTTCCACTATCTTTGCTTCGCATTATAAACTTGGGTACATAATGTTTTTGCGCTAACTTCATCACAGAATGTAGTCATAGCACGGCACACGGTATTTTTCACGTTCTTCTTCGGTAACTAAAGTAAGGTGAATACGGTTAGTGCGCGGCTTGTCTGCAGGGACGTTTTGAGGCGTCTGCTGTGCATCAACGGTTTGTTTTTTGTCCTTTTTCATCGTAATTTCCTCCTTATATTAGTTAGAGAACGCAAATATAGCTATTTACGTTCACTCATCCAAATATTTACAATGCTGATTTTATAATTTGGGCCTTTGCGTTGCCGATTACGGCAGCAATCTCTTCGAGACTCGCTTCGCGGATGCGTTTCACGCTCTTGAAATGCTTTAGCAAGTCTTCTGACGTGCGCGGACCGATGCCCTTTATGCCGTCGAGCTCACTAACGAGTTGCGACTTGCTGCGCCGGTTGCGATGGTGAGTGATACCAAAGCGGTGAGCCTCGTCGCGCATGTGCTGAACCACTCGCAGAGACTCTGAATTTTTGTCGATATACAACGGGATACTGTCGCCGGGAAAATAGATTTCCTCAAGACGTTTGGCGATTCCGACCACGGCAATCGTGCCGCGCAGACCGATTGACTCCAGCGCCTCGACAGCCGCGCTCAGCTGTCCTTTGCCTCCGTCGACCACGATTAGCTGAGGCAACCCCTGGCCTTCTTCCATCAGACGGGTGTAGCGCCGTGTCAACACCTCGCGCATGGACGCGAAATCGTCGGGACCGACGACGGTCTTGATGTTGAAATGACGGTAATCGCGTTTACATGGCTTGCCGTTTCTGAACACCACACACGAAGCCACCGGGTCAGAACCCTGGATATTCGAGTTATCGAAACACTCTATGTGGCGCGGCAGTTCGTTGAGCCGAAAATCGGCCTTCATGCGTTCCATCAGACGGTCGACGCGAAGCTCTGGGTCGGCCTTCTCCATGTGCTTTAGTACGTCAATCTTATTCTGACGGGCGTTTCTGCGCGACACTTCGAGCAACTTAGCTTTGTCGCCACGCTGTGGTATAGTGAAACTCACGCCCGGCATTTCCACTTCGGGAATGATTGGCACTATAACCTCATCATAAGTCACACCGAGAGTGTTTTTGATTTCATCCATAGCATATGCCAGCAGCTGGGCTTGCGATTCGTCAAGACTTCGCCGATAACGAAGCGTCACGCTACGCACGACAGCACCTCGCCTGACGTGCATGTAATTTATATAAACCTCCTTTTCATCGTCGTCAATCGCAAAGACGTCGACATCATTAATCGTCTGGCTGACGATGACGCTCTTGGCCTGATAATTTTCGAGCAGCTGATATTTCTCTTTTAGCTCCTGCGCCTCTTCGAAGCGCATTTCCGATGCCAGACGAACCATTTCATCCCTCAGATAATTGAGCAGTTCCTGGGTGTCGCCTCGCAAAATCTGCTTAATCTTGTCGATATAGCCTGCATAAACCTCCGGCGATACTGCGCCGGTGCAACACCCCTGACATTTCTTGATGTGATATTGCAAGCATAGCCTACCCTTTCCGTTTTCTACATAATCTTTAGTCAACGGAAGGCGACACGTGCGTATCGGATAGAGCTCTCGTATTAGGTCGAGGACTGTCCGGGCAATCTGAGTATTGGTGTACGGTCCGAAATATTTCGACCCGTCTTTGACATACTGCCTTGTGAGGAAGACTCGCGGATAAAGCTCGTTGGTCACCACAATCCACGGATAAGATTTGTCGTCTTTGAGCAAGACATTATAGCGCGGCTGAAACTCTTTAATCATCGAGTTTTCGAGATTAAGCGCGTCTTGCTCGGTCGGCACTACGATATACGACATATCCGCAATGGCTCGAACAAGCAGATTTGTGCGCAGACAGTCGTGCGTGCGGTTGAAATACGACGACACGCGACGCTTCAAATTCTTTGCTTTTCCGACATAGATTACCTTGCCGTCAGCGTCATAATAGGTATAGACGCCCGGCGTGTCGGGAAGAATAGAAATTTTCTCTTTAAGTTCGGGAGATTTATCGTGTTTTGCCATAATAAACAAAAATCGGGGACATTTCTAATGATAACGTCCCCGACCGTGATATGTTGTGTTGCGTCAATACTTAATCAGCGAAGTGACTTCAACATCGTCGGGCAACGCCTTGCGGCCGTCGAGTGCGGTGAGCTCGATGATGAAGTTGACATAGATTTTTTTCGGATTAAGGCTTTTCACAAGTTTATATGCTGCAGCCATCGTTCCTCCCGTAGCAAGAACATCGTCGTGGAGCACAACCACGTCATCGGGGCCAATAGCGTCGCGATGGATTTCGATAACGTCCGTGCCGTACTCTTTTGCATACTCCATTTTAATTGTATCGGCAGGAAGCTTGCCCGGTTTACGAGCCGGAACAAAACCTGCGCCCAACTCAAACGCAAGAATAGAGCCTCCGATAAAGCCACGTGATTCGATGCCCACGACCTTGGTTACACCTTTGTCACGATAGAGCTGCGATAAATCCCAGCCGATAATGTGGAGCGCGCGTGGATCCTTAAACGCTGTCGTAAGGTCCTTAAACAAGATTCCCTTCGACGGGAAGTCCTGCACATCGCGGATTTTTGATTTTACGTATTCCATATACTGAAAATATAATTAATTGATTTTTCATTTATTATGCGCAAATTGTTCCACGTGGAACACAACATCATCTATTCATCATTAACAACAAAATATTGGCATCGCTCGGCGACACACCTGGTATTCGCGAAGCTTCGCCTATTGTTTCCGGCCGCTGCTTTGATAGCTTTTGTCTGGCTTCAGTCGACAAGGATTTGAGCTGATCAAAGTCAAAGGTCGAAGGTATTCTCACAGCTTCGAGACGCTTCAACTTATCTGCAATCAATCGCTCTCTTGATATGTAGCCTTCATATTTCAACAAGATTTCGGCGGCTTCTACAGTTTCTTCGCGGATATAGTCGGGTATCTGCTCTATGAAGTCTTTCAGAGCCTGAATTGCTCCAATAAGGTTTGCAAAATTCAACTGAGGACGCAACAAAAGGTCCTTTAATTTTATTCCTTGCTTCAATGGCGACACACCTATGGACTCAAGATAGGGACTAATGATTGAAGCCTTGACTGAAAATTCTTGGCAAAATTGGATGAGCGCGTCACGCCATTTTAGCTTTTCACGCAGCACGTTCATTCTATCCTCATCGGCAAGTCCTACTTGGTAAGCCTTTGGCGTGAGGCGGACGTCGGCATCGTCCTGTCGCAACAAAATGCGATACTCAGCTCTTGATGTAAACATACGATATGGTTCGTCTACTCCTTTTGTCACGAGGTCGTCAATGAGTACGCCTATATATGCCTCGTCACGCGCTAAAGTAAATGGTTCACGACCCAAAGATTTCAAAGCTGCGTTAGCTCCTGCAATCAGACCTTGGCCTGCAGCTTCCTCATATCCGGTCGTCCCATTAATTTGACCGGCGAAATATAAATTATCAATAATCTTAGTTTCGAGTGTGTGTCGCAGCTGAGTTGGATCGAAAAAATCATATTCAATTGCGTAACCAGGTCGATAAATCTTTACATCGCTAAGCGCCGGAATTGTCTCGAGCGCCTCTACCTGAATATTTAGGGGAAGCGACGATGAAAAACCGTTAAGATAAAACTCATTTGTAGTTTCACCTTCGGGTTCTAAGAAGAGCTGGTGCTCTGTTTTATCTGCAAAAGTTACTATTTTTGTTTCAATCGAAGGACAGTAACGAGGCCCAATACTTTTAATCTGCCCGTTATAAAGGGGCGAATCAGGCAAACCGCGACGCAACACGTCGTGCGTTTCTTCGCCGGTATAAATTATATAGCAGTCACGTTGCTTCAATTGTCTGCTAACTTTTGGGCAATATGAAAATTTATGATTATCATCATCGCCGTGTTGCGGCGTTGTTAACTCCCATTTTACAGAGCGTCCGTCGATGCGCACTGGCGTACCCGTCTTCATCCGCTCAACCTTAAACCCAAGTTCTGCTAACTGGTCTGACAATCCATAGCTCGCTGGCTCAGAAATGCGACCTCCGGGCAACTGAACACGACCAATATGCATCAGACCATTCAAGAATGTGCCGTTAGTCAGCACAACACACTTCGCCCTAAACTCAGCTCCGTCAGCGGTTCGCAGGCCGCAGGCCATTCCGCCGTCAACAATCAGCTCGACTGCCGCTCCCTGCCACATCGACAGATTATCCATGTGCTCAAGCACACTTCGCCATAAAGCTGAAAATTTATTGCGGTCACATTGCGCACGTGGACTCCACATTGCTGGGCCTTTGGACCTATTCAACATCCTGAACTGGATTGATGTTTTATCGGTAATAATACCCATCCATCCTCCAAGAGCATCTATTTCCCTGACAATCTGACCTTTGGCTATTCCGCCTACAGCTGGATTGCAACTCATCTGAGCAATCTTATTCATATCCATCGTGACAAGCAATGTCGACGCGCCAAGACGAGCAGAAGCAGCGGCTGCCTCACATCCGGCATGACCGGCACCTACGACTATCACATCATATTCAAATTGCATATACC
>CAMWQZ010000072.1 GCA_947176515.1 uncultured Bacteroidales bacterium
GCAAGATACTCTTCTCGAGCGGCAGCCTCGGCCTCCTCTTTCTCTTTCTTTTTTAGTTCCTCAATAATCTTATTGATAATGTCGAGTTGCTGCTCTGGCGTCATATAACTGAGACGGAGAAGAGAGTCCTGAAGAGTAACGTTCTGAGAATACAAAGCGAGTTCGTCGAGCACATCACTGCGGCGCACGAGCGACGCGTAATCAGGGAAATTTTTAGGCAGCAAAGGCACAGCCTCGGCATAACATGGCTGCGCGAGTTCATATTCGCCTCGATCAAAGTACAATCCACCAAGTTTGACCTGGGTTATGGCCTTGTCGATACCCGACCGTTTGCTCTTTTCGGCTGCGAGGCGGTAGTTGGCGATGGCCTCGGTGGTGTCACCGCGCGAGAGGTATAGATTGCCGATGGCATAATATATCTGGTCAAGATACTCCTTGTTGCGGTCATAGTGAGTCATGCGCTTCAGAGCCTTGACCTCGGGAGTAATATCAGCGCCTTCGTAGACTTCGCTCTGCTTGATGCGAGCATTGAATTTAGTGCGGTAGCTTGCCGATGCACCACTGCCTGCCTTTTTGTATGCCTGATAAGCATCGGCCTTGCGTCCAAGGCGTGTGTAGACCTGACCGAGCAAGAAATAAAGGCGTGTGCGCTGCGAACCACTTTCTGCCTTAATCGCACCCAACAAATATGGTATCGCCCCTTCGTAATCATCACTCTTAATCTTCCAGTCTGCCATCGTGAAGTCATAAAGTCCACGAAGCTCTTTGTTAACAAGAGTGTCGGGCTTGATACGCGTCAGAATCATTTCAGCCTCGAACAGCCAGCCCAATGACACATAGCTACGAGCCTGCCACAACTTTGCCTCGGTGACCGTGTTTGGCAGCCATGTGAAATGTCGGCTTATATAAAAGAATGTCGAAGCCGCGCCGAGGAAATCACCATTGAAATACTGGCTGCGCCCCATCATCATCCACGCGTTGTGGAGAAAGGGGTTATACTCGTCTCGTTTCATCCACTCTTTATACGCCTCGTCGCGACTTTTACCCGACTTTCGAGCCGGCTTTTGCTTGATTGACCGCAACTGGATTGCCTTCTGAGCCTTCTCGATAGAACGAGTAAAATCGCCAGAAGGTTGTGGGGCAGTCTCGTCGCCTTTAGCCTCAACGGGGTGCATAAAGAGTAAGCGCGAAGAATAATCGTCCTCGTATTTATCTTCCATGTCGGCGAGCGTCTCCTTATAATGAGTGTCGCCGTTGTAGTAGATGTTGTAACGGGTAATGAACGCAGTGTACTGGCGTCGAGCAGCAGTATTTTTTTTACCACTACATGCCGAAAACAGTCCTGTCGCGATACAGACGGCAAGTGCAGCAACAACAAACCTCAAAGCCGAACTGCGAAAAATCATTGCTCGTCACGCGCCGGTTGCGCGGCAATTTTAGGCGCATCAGGATAAACGATGCGCGAATGATAAATAGTCTTCAAGCGCTTGATAAACGCTTCCTTGATTACGGGAATATCGCGGAACTCCAACGGAGATTCGTCGAACATGCCGTCTGCAATCTGGCCGTCAATAATTTTATTGACAAGGTCTGCAATGGCCTGAGGCGTATGCTCTTTTAGAGAGCGGCTTGCAGCCTCAACAGCATCTGCCATCATCAGCACCGCAGTCTCACGGCTACGCGGATTGGGGCCAGGGTATTGGAAGGGCTTAGGATCAATCTCTTCACCGGGATGCTGCTTACAGTAAGTGTAGTAGAAGTATTTTGCTTTGCCACTACCATGGTGCTCACGGATAAAATCTTTAATAACCGACGGCAAGCCGGCTTTATCGGCACGGCGGAGACCGTCGATGACATGATTGACAACGATGCGGCCGCTCTGCTCGGGAGAGAGAGCGTCGTGAGGATTGACACCATGCTGATTCTCTGTAAAGAAGGCCGGATTGCTAAGTTTGCCGACGTCATGATACATCGCACCGGCACGGACGAGCTTGTCATTGGCGCCAATACGCTTGGCGGCGTCAGCCGCCAGGTTGCTAACCGAAAGGGAATGCTGGAACGTGCCGGGACACTCGTCATTAAGTCTTATAAGGAGCGGATGGTTAGTGTCGGCAAGTTCAACAAGGGTGACATCAGAGATGAAACCAAACATACGTTCGACAGCCGACATAAGAACATAAGCCATCGAGCATAGCGCCGAGTTAACAAGCAAGTAAGCAATCATGCGCCAAGCGAAACCCTCAAATGTACCATTCATCAGAAGCTCGAGAGCGATATAGGAGAGAAGATAGGCTGCGGCGACAAATCCGGCTGTGCGCAGAAGCTGCGAACGCTGGGCGAGGCTACGGAGAGAGTAGACAGCGACCGCTGAGGCAGTGAACTGCAAGAAAATAAATTCGAGTGGGAAAGATGTGATAGCCGCGCAGATAAGGGTTAGAACGGTCGAAACAAAAAGAGCCGTACGCCCATCGAAGAACACAAGCACAAGTACTGGCACGATAGCCATCGGCGCAATGTAAATGCCTGAGCCAACGAAAGTGTTAAGCGTCAACGCTATTAAGAAGAAAACCGTTATTAGTATGATTACAAAGCCAAAAGACCTTAGGTTGTCGAAAAGAGGACGGTTATAGTAGTAAATATAACCGCATAAAGTCGAGAGAAGCAACACAACGTAAAGGAACTGACCTCCAAGCATCAGCCAATCGCTTTTTCCAGCCTTTGTGACACTTGCCTCGACCATGCGTTCGTATGTGCGAAGGTTGGTGAAATCCTGTGGACTGATAATTGTGCCTTTATCAATGATGGTCTGTCCTTGCTGTATGACGCCTCGGTCAGCCGTAAGCGTCAGATAATCATAGTCATAATGGCGACGGCTCTCTGCATCATTATAAATAATGTTTGGTCTGAGTATATCTTGAAGATTAGAGGATGTGAAGTAGTCATGCAGACCCTTGTCAGTAATCGTCGAGTCAAGACGGACATAGATGTCACGTGGAGAAGTGAAATGAGAGGTAGACATCTCACTGAGCACATTCTTTTCGAGGATTCTGACCTTTGGAAGCTTACCATCGGTTATTTTTTCTCGCGTCTGATAGTCGACTACGCCCGAAGAATAAATTTTGCGCAGACGTGCAGCCAAATCATTGCGATAATTATTGCCAACTGTCTGCGGAAGCTCTGCTACGACAGAGTCTATCATGAGCTGGTTAATCTCGTAGACAGGAACAAAATGAGCCTCAAGCGAATCACGAGCCGCAAGAATGGTAGCAGAATCAGCGTGAATAGGAATGTCAAAGGGAGCAATCAGCTTGGCATAATTCCATGGACGGTTCTGCTCATATTTATAGTGGCTTGATTCGGGATGAGGATAGAAATAGGTAATAATCAGGGCAGCCGCCAGACCTATAAGAAATCTGATGACCACGCCTCGCTTAGTAAGCTTATCTAATATCGGTTTATGTAACTGGGTCTTCATTGTCATTAATGTATGCGTGCAGCACTCTGCACTCCATTTATGCTAAGGACTTTTTCGCAAAGACTTGAGACGATACTGACGTCACCGACTCGCACCCATAGGTCGCAGTTGAAGACTTCGTCGTGAGCCTCGATGTTGAGTTTTCGGATGTCAATAGCCATGTGGGTAGATATCATCTGGATAAGTTCCTGGAGAATACCGTGACGGTCGATGCCCTCAATGCGGACATGAGCGAGAGCCTTCCCCGTAACGCCTTCCCACGAAGTGGCAACAATGCGAGAGCCGAAGCCTGCCTTAAGCACCTGGGCACGCGGACAAGTAAGAGCATGGACCACCACTTCGCCGTCATCATCAATAAAGCCCATCACTTCGTCGCCGGGAATAGGATAGCAGCACTCGGCAATCTTGAAGTTCGAGCCGTTTTCGTCGGACCGCAGACGGTAAGTCTCTTTTGTGTTAATTTTAGGTTTCTCAGTCTTTCCTGGCTCTTCATCTGCGGTTTTAGAGGAAGATTTACGGTTGAATTTGAGCAACTTTGAGAATAGGCCTTGCGATTCAGCTTGTTTTTTAAGGCTCTTGACAAGGAACTCGCCAAGAACAATTTCTTCGGCGCCTATCTGATAACACAGTTCCTCGCGGTTATCGACATGGAAAACTCCCTGTAACTTACTTATAACCTCATTATTATCAGGAATGTCATGCTGCTGTAGCCATGTAGCGAGCATTTCCTTGCCTTTATTGACAACAGGTTGGCGGTTTTTGCGAAGCGCCTGACGCAAACGTGTCTTTGCTTTGGCAGTTGCGAGGAACGACTCCCATTCGGGTTGAGGATTCTGAGATTTTGAAGTAAGCACCTCGACCTGGTCGCCACTGCTGAGTTTGTGGCTTAGAGGCACAAGTTTATGATTGACCTTACCGGCGATGCAATGAATGCCAAGCTGACTGTGAAGCGCAAAAGCTACATCGAGCACAGTGGCGCCGGCTGGGAGAGTGAGCAATTCGCCTTTTGGGGTAAAGACAACAATTTCAGAAGCAAAAAGATTGAGTTTGAGGGTGTCGAGAAAGTCGATGGCACTCGGTTCGGGATTATCGAGAATGTCTTTGATGGTGCGGAGCCACACATTGAGTTCAGACTCTTCTTCACCTTCGCCAATCTTATATTTCCAGTGTGCGGCAAAACCTTTCTCAGCAATCTCGTCCATGCGGCGCGAGCGTATCTGAACTTCAACCCAATTACCGTCGGGCCCCATAACCGTGAGATGAAGAGCCTGATAACCATTTGCCTTAGGCACTGAAATCCAGTCACGGGTACGGTCAGGATGCAGACGGTAAATGTCGGTTATCGCTGAGTAAATCGACCAACAGATGGCTTTTTCCTTTGACTGGTCATCGCAATCAAAGACTATGCGCATGGCGTAGAGATCGTAGACCTCCTTAAAGGGCACATGCTTGGTTTCCATCTTGTTCCAGATGGAGTAAACCGACTTCAAGCGAGCCTTGGCATCGTAGACAAGACCCATTTCGTCGAGTTTTTGCTTTATCGGGGCAGAAAAGTCGCTATAAACTGCTGCACGGCGCGCCTCACTCTCTCGTATCTGCTCGGAGATGCTGGCATAGGCGGCAGGATGTTCGTATTTGAAACTGAGGTCTTCAAGCTCGGTCTTGATGGCAAACAATCCGAGGCGGTGAGCCAAGGGCGCGTAGATATATAATGTTTCACCGGCAATTTTATACTGCTTGTTGGGAGCCATAGACCCAAGAGTGCGCATATTGTGGAGGCGGTCTGCCATCTTAATCAGCACAACCCGAATATCCTCACTCATAGTTAAGAGTAATTTACGGAAATTCTCGGCTTGAAGCGACGCCTTGTCACCAAAAATACCGCCGGAAATCTTTGTCAGGCCTTCGACGAGCTGCGCAATCTTCTTACCAAAATGCTGCTCAATGTCTTCGACAGTATAATCGGTGTCTTCGACTACGTCATGCAGCAGAGCAGCACAAATAGAGGTAGAGCCAAGCCCGATTTCCTGACTCGCAATTTTCGCAACTGCAATAGGATGAAGGATATAAGGCTCGCCCGAACGTCGGCGGATGCCCTTGTGGGCCTCTTTAGCAAAACGATAAGCACGCTCGATTATCTCAACTTTTTTACGGTGATTGCTTTTGAGATAACCATCAAGAACTTCGCGGAACGCGTCATCAATCATGCGATCCTCTTCTTCGGGTGTCATAGCCGGTTTCGATTCCATAGCGATGCGGATTAGAGCTGATTCTGCTTTAAAATACAAATTTATGATTTCCGCGCGAAATTTCCAAAAAAAGATTAAATCGTAATAGCAAAGATAGGAAAAAACTATCGGAATGGCTTGTAAGACAATAGTATCACCCGGCTATTATTCCTGCTTGCATCCATTTGTCGATTAATTCGCATGCATCTTTATGAGCAGTCTCATTATCAACTTCGTAGCGAGCAACGAGAAAAGACGCAATTGTCTCTGCATCGAAATCATCACCTTGAAGAGACTCCCAAATATAAGCCGCAGAGCTATTGAGCGAAACGAGACAGTCGAAGTCAACGAGTTCGAGGCTTTCGGCCACAATCACCGCCTCATCGCCGAGATGGCGCAAAACAAATCCTTTTTTCTTTTTCATTTTTAATTCTTAAAAAAACAGCGTAGACGCCACATAATTCGTCGAAGCGGCAAGAGCCATCTCCACAACCGAGCCGCAACGCGAGATTTAAAATTAATCAAACTATGCTCTCGGCCTTTACGGACAAGCGACACAGCCAGCGCACAAATATCATTGCGTAAACAGGTCTCCACTTTATAAAGATTGGCGTCACCTGCCATTTGCACATTATCGCCGTCGACATGAATGACACGATGCACAACATATTGAC
>CAMWQZ010000073.1 GCA_947176515.1 uncultured Bacteroidales bacterium
GTTCTCCATGAAGTCAGGATAGGAGAGCAGTTGAGGCTGACCGTTCTCAATCTTTGAGATAGTGAAGTTGGCGTAATATTTCGGGTCGGGAACGATGGGGTTAGGAGTGGCGATAAGTTGAAGCGTAGAAGTATTGCTGTCAGCGATATCGCTTGATTGCTGAGCCTGAGTGAATACGGCGTCAATCCAACGATTGTCGTTACCTGCGGCATACTGGGTCTTTCCGGTCACGGGGTCGATGCGCGCCGGAATGCCGAACGAACGGGCGCCGGCAACGAAGTAGATGTCGCGCGATTTTGGTGAGGTGTGGCGCAGCGAGCCGGTGGCTGCTGGTGACATGGTGGCTTGTGTGGGATACCACTCTATGTCGGTTGAGATATTGTCGGCCACGTATTTGACCCATGCTGCAGGGTCGGCGCGGAACGCCGCAATTTCCTTTTTGGTAAATGCGTTATTGAAATATGTGCGGAATGTTGTCAGTTCCTCAGCGTCGATACGCGGCGAAAGGATGTATTTTTCATAGAGGGGAGAGTCAATGTCGGGGGCCGACATCGAGTTGTCTAATACTTCACGGGTGACATCCGAGAGGTCTTTGTCGGTCAGCGATGCGAGCAATTTCATTGCCTTTTGACGCTGTGAGCCAGGCGTCTCGGTAAGGAAAGCAATCACTGTCGAGCTATTGCCGCGGCTAAGAGTGATAAGTCTGACAAGCTCATCGGCGTCGACATTGAGCTGAGAGGCGAGAGCCCTGACGGCGGTTTCTGTGGGGAAGCTTGCAACGTAGGCGTTGCGGATGCTGTCTTCTTTAACTAAGCGGCGGCTGTTTTCGGCCTGGAGTTCGGCAGGGATGATGACTTCGGGCGCGCGGTCGACCGGCGGAACGAGGTCTAAGTCCATGACCAGATTGGTGTTGCCATCATAATTCATGCTCACGGTAACTTCGCGGTCTTTGCCGACGCTTGCCTTGGCGAAGCCGAAGTCATTGCCGTTATTGGCCCAGACCAGGAGGTCGCCGAGACCGCTGACGAGTGACGCAAAGCCGTCAGCATCAGTCTTTCTGGTGACGATGGGATAAAACTCTGCATAATTGTAGAGGCGGAATGACACGTTTGCGTCCTTTGCCGGCTTACCATCGCGAGTGAGCACCTTGACGCGGATAGTGTCGACAGGCGCATAGTTTGACGTCACGTTAATATCGGTGTTTCCATTCCAGCGTATCAACACCTCTTCGGGGCCGTCGTAGTCGCTGCCGGGCACACGGGCGTGCATAAGCATGCCTCGGCTTGCCGGAGCGTCAAACCAGCCATGATTGAGCACGGCTTCGGGTTCGCATGCACCAAGGTAGTGCCAGCGTCCGTCGGCCCACGCTTCTACCCAGGCGTGATTGTCGTCAGTGTGAGCCCATCGCGGAGTGTAGACCTGACGCGCCGGTATGCCCAGAGCGCGCAGGGCTGCGACGCCAAACGTCGACTCCTCGCCGCAGCGGCCGATAGCCGAGCTTACGGTCTGAAGGGGTGAGTGGGTGCGGCCGTCGGAGGGCTGATAAGTGGCCTTCTCGTGACACCAGTGGTTGATTTCGAGTATGGCGTCTTCCATCGAGAGATTTTTGACGCGGTCGCGCAGCTCGGCGTAGAAAGCCGGGCGGTGGGCGTCGATAGCCTCATTGTTGACGCGCAGCGGCAGCACGAAATGCTTAAATTCACGTTCGGGGATGTTTTTGCACCAAGGCAGCTCTTCGAGGGCCTGCAGCGACGGGCGGATGCAGTTCTCAAGGTAAAACTCCGGAGTGCGGTCGGCTGAATCAGCCGGGTTCATCACGCTGTAAAGCTCAGTCAGGTATTTTAGTTCCTGCTGGTTACGGCAAAGACGGTCAGCTCCGGCCGGTAGTTTGGCAGCCAAAGCCGACAGACAGGTGAGCAATATGCTCGCAAGTAAGAAATGACGTTTCATGGTTATGAATGAATGATTTTTGAAAGTTGGGCTACAATTTCTGGTGAGGTCACGGTGCGGCTGTATTCGTCGGAATCAGCGCTTCCCATAGTGGTGGTCTCGTTGCGGTATCGCATGGCGCTCTGGATTGTTGTCTTTGCCGAGGCATGGACTTCGGTCACGCCTGTAAGTTCAATCAAATCAGCGATGTTAGCAGGGCTTACGCCTGCGCCGGCGAGTATCGTCAGACGTCCGTCAGAGTCTTTTACGAGTCGAGAGATTACGGCTGCACCCTTTATAGCGTCAGGAGCCTGACCCGATGTGAGCAGTCGGTCGCAGCCGAGGCTCATCACTGCCTCAAGCTCGGCTACTGGGTC
Source organism: uncultured Bacteroidales bacterium (assembly GCA_947176515.1). Lineage (GTDB taxonomy): Bacteria > Bacteroidota > Bacteroidia > Bacteroidales > Muribaculaceae > CAG-873. Next base: position 2,307 of record CAMWQZ010000073.1, read on the forward strand.
GCAGCATAAATCAAACGCGCGATGAAATGTTACGCTCAGCCCGGCGCTTTTTGCGCAGTCGACGAGCTGCTTGCACAGGTCATAGTCAATAGTGCCGTCGGCTTGGAGCGCCCCTATGACCACGCCCGATGCTCCGGCTTTACCGGCATAGGCAATGTCGTCAAGCATTATGTCGGTCTCACATTGATTATATATAAAGTCACCGGGGCGAGGGCGGATAAGGACGTTGATAGGCAGCGCGCCCTTCGAGCAAGCGTAATCAATGAGTCCTTTAGAGGGGGTGATACCGCCTACGCTGAGGGCGGCGCAAAGTTCGATGCGGTCGGCGCCACCAATGATGGCAGCATCGACGCTTTCGGCATCAGCGCAACATATTTCGAGCAGTCGTTTCATCGTTATCAGTTTAGACAACACAAATGTAGCGACTTGCCGCAACTCTTGCAAATCTTTTATCCTTTTTCAGCGATGCCGTCGGCCATCAGCGATGAAAATTGGCGTAGAATCAGTTCTCTGTCAGACGGTGTATAATAGTAATGCCCCGAGTCAGGCAGTTGCCAAAGTCTGCAATTCTTGAGAGGCTTGAAATAGTCAACCGACGAGGGCGAAACCATTTCATCGCGCCCAGCGATAAATACTCTGGTTTTAATGCGTACATTATCAATGACTTTGCGCACACGTTTGATTTCGGAGAAAAGCTCGAAATAACGTCGAGGCCATCCATAGTAATGCAAGGGGTTGTAATCGAGAGATATGCCGTAGGCGTCGCGCGCGGCCATGGTTATCGGGTCAGTCGTAATCCCAAGCATAACTTTTATCGGGTTTAGAAAAAGTCGTCGGGTTAATCTTATGCGCATTGGCGGATTAAGCAGAAAGAGGGCATCGGCTCTGTTGCGCGCACCCTGGTCGAGAGCAAACAAAGTGCCCATCGAATGTGCGACAATCACTATGCGCTTACATTCTTTTGCGAGAGAGTCGGTCGCTTCTTCAACTTGTCGTTTCCAACTGCGCATTGATGCTTTTGAGAAGGCAAGCGCGTCACCGTCATGACCCTCGAGGGTGAGGCTTATTATTTTGCAGCCTTTGGGGACTGCATCCATAAGGAAGTCGAAAAAATGGCTGTTGCCCACAATGCCGTGAACAAACACTATGCCAATATCTTGATTCCTTATGTCAGTCATGGGCGTGGCTCTATCGCGTTTTTGTCTGCAATCAGTCCTCTACTATTGGAAGATAGTCGGCGTAACCCTCGGTAGCCATCTGTTCTTTGGGTATGAAGCGCAATGAGGCAGAGTTGATGCAGTAGCGCATGCCGCCGTCCTCGGCAGGACCATCGGGGAACACGTGACCGAGGTGGGAGCCTGATTTGGCAGCGCGAACCTCGACACGGTGGCGACCGAAAGAGAAGTCATCGTGCTCGGTGACGCTTTCTTCGCTTATGGGGCGAGTGAACGCAGGCCATCCGCAACCCGAGTTGTATTTGCGTGACGACACGAATAGCGGAGTGCCGTCGGTGATGTCGACATAGATGCCGGGGCGGAATTCGTCGTCATACTCGTTGTCAAACGGTCGCTCGGTGGCGCCGTTTTGGGTCACTTCCCATTGTAGCGGAGTGAGACGCTTGCGCAGCTCGGCCTTGTCGTTACGGACGTTGCCAAGATTACGGGCTTCGTCGAAGAGCGCCGGATTGACATGGCAGTAACCGCCGGGATTTTTAACAAGATAGTCCTGATGATATTCTTCGGCAGGGTAAAAATTAACCAGCGGACCGTATTCGATTGCAATCGGTTCGCTATAACGGCGCTGCAACATGGCGAGCATCGCCTCGATTACTTCTTTGTCTGAAGGCGAGACGTAATATATGCCTGTGCGGTACTGTGTGCCGACATCGCCGCCCTGACGGTTGACCGCCACGGGGTCGATGCTGCGGAAATATAATGAGAGAAGATTGGTGAGGCCTACGACATCTTCGTCATACACCACGCGGACGGTTTCGGCCGCGTCGGTCGCGCCCGTGCATACCTGACGGTATGTCGGGTTCTCAACGATGCTATTGGCATAGCCGGCGGTAGTTTCGGCGACGCCAGGCACGAGTGAGAAGAGATGAGCGGTGCCCCAAAAGCATCCTCCTGCCAAAAATATTGTCTTCATAGAGAGTTGGATATATTTATATCAATGGATTTTTGCAAAGTTAGTAAAATTTTCTACACATTATGGTGACTTAGCCTCTGATTACAGTATAAGTCATGTAGGCAGCGTAGAGCAATACGAGCAGCGCTCCAAACCATCGGTTGATGCTTTTGCCTTTGGTCAGCAACGGGTAGAGCCATAATAGCGCGCAGCCGGCAACCAAGGTAAAAAAGTCGACGAATCCAATCGAGTCGGCTTTCAGCGGTATAATCAGTGCGCTCAGACCGACCGAGAGCAGGGCGTTGATGATACAAGAACCGACGATATTTCCTAACGCTATGCCGCTCGCTCCTTTAACGGTGGCTGTCACCGAGGTTACGAGGTCGGGCAGGGCATTGCCGATTGCAACGACGGTCAATGCGACCATTGCCTGGCTCATTCCGATTTTCAGTGCCAGTCCGCTTGCGCCGTCGACAACCCAGTTTCCTCCGACGACCAACGCAGCCAGTCCGGCAACTATGCTGACCCAAGCAAACCATTGTTTGCCTTTATGCGCTGATATATCTGATTTAATTAGGGTTATTTCGTGTCTCAAAGAGTGCGCCGAGGCTATTCCGGCTTGAGAGGAGTCGGGCTGTTGAGTTACGGTTGTCTGAGTGGCTGACGCTGAATTGATTGAGTCTACCGCGTCAGGGCTGCATTTTTCATTCTTGGAAGAGAGAATCATGAACCACATATAAAACGCGAAAATCAATATGAGCATTATTCCTGCCGAGCGGTTGATGACATTATGGGGCGCGCCGTCAAAAAGCACAGTGTCGCCGGCTATCCACAACGCGGCTGATGCAATCAAAAGTATAGGCAAATCCTGATAACGCATCACGCGGCTAACCTTCCATGGGCGGATTATACCCATCACGCCGATGGCAAGAAGGATGTCAAAGATATTTGAGCCGATAACCTCGCCGATGGCCATGGCAGGCTTGTGCTGAAACGCTGATTCGACACAGACTACCAGGTCAGGAGCCGTGCTGCCGAGCGCCACTACGGTCAGACCGATGATGAGGTTAGAAACCTTAAATCTCCTTGCCACCGAAACCGCGCCGTCAGTGACATAATTGGCGCCCAAAACCAAAAGCACCAATCCCAACAACAGGAAAATAATATCGCGAAACATAATATTAAATTTGATGAATTTAAGCCTTACCCATTATTAACGACCACACAAAACCAGTGGTTCAATCATGCAAAAGCTTTCCTTGTCATTGACCAAACCGTAACGTTGATTAGTTGTTAATATGGTGTAGCATTAATCAATAAAAATATAAGCAACATGAAAAAGATTATTACCTTATCCGTGCTGCTTTGCCTATTAACAGGATGCAGTAAACCGACGGTAGACAATTCCGTAGTGACAAATTTTGATTTGAACCGTTTCTTAGGTAGCTGGTATGAAATTGCACGTTTCGACCATAAATTCGAGCGCGGCATGGAGCAGACCAAGGCTCACTACGTTCTTCGGCCAGATGGAAAAGTCGATGTGCTGAACACGGGGATGAAAAACGGTGAATATTCAGAGGCTAAGGGCGTTGCAAAGCTTACCGACACGCCGGCAAAGCTGCGTGTTTCATTTTGGGGTCCATTCTATTCTGACTATCGCATAATGCTCCTTGACGATAACTATCAATACGCTCTCGTGGGCAGCGGAAGCGATGACTATCTGTGGATTCTATCACGCACTCCGCAAATCACCAATGAAGTAAAAGACCGGATTCTTACCGAGGCTCAACGCCGAGGCTACGACACCAGCAAATTAATCTGGGTGAAACAATAACCCCTAAAAACTCATTAACCCCTAAAAATCAGCCCCCAAGCATTTCCAATTTGCCTGCAGGGCTGATTGATATTTTTAATTGCATTAAGTTGCTTAATAAG
>CAMWQZ010000074.1 GCA_947176515.1 uncultured Bacteroidales bacterium
ACGTTCAGCTTATCGACGACCTCGCCGGAGTGACCCTCGTGGCTACATCTTCTAAGGGCATCGAAGAAGGCACAAAATCTGAAATCGCTGCTAAGGTCGGTGAAGCAATCGCCAAGAAAGCTCTCGAAGCCGGAATCACTGAAGTTGTTTTTGACCGTAACGGATATCTCTTCCACGGTCGTGTTAAATCGTTGGCTGATGCTGCTCGCAACGGCGGACTTAAATTCTAATTGATTATGGCAAAAAGAAACAACAGAGTTAAGACCACTAACGATCTCGAACTCAAAGATCGTCTCGTTGCAATCAACCGTGTTACCAAAGTTACCAAAGGTGGCCGCACATTCACTTTCGCTGCTATCGTTGTAGTAGGTAACGAAAACGGCATCGTCGGCTGGGGTCTCGGCAAAGCAAACGAAGTTCAGGCTGCTATCGCCAAAGGCGTTGAGGCAGCTAAAAAGAACCTCATCAAGGTGCCCGTACACAAAGGCACAATCCCTCACGAACAGGCTGCTAAATTCGGTGGCTCACGCATCATCCTCAAGCCCGCTTCTCACGGTACTGGTGTGAAGGCCGGTGGTGCTATGCGTGCCGTCCTCGAAAGCGTCGGCATCACCGACGTCCTCGCCAAATCAAAGGGATCGTCTAACCCCCACAACCTTGTAAAGGCCACTATCGCTGCTCTCGACGAAATGCGTTCACCCGCTACTGTCGCTCAGAACCGCGGTATTTCTGTCGAACAAGTATTCAAAGGCTAACCCTTAACGACAATTTAAAATGGCTAAGATTAAAATCACTCAGATAAAGAGCCGTATCAACTGCCCGGCAGTGCAGAAACGCACTCTCGACGCTCTCGGCCTTAAGAAAATGAATCACTCGGTGGTTAAAGAAGACACCCCCTCTGTGATCGGTATGGTTAACAAAGTTCGTCATTTGGTTCAAGTGACCAACGCTTAATATTTCTCATCTACTATGGACTTAAGTAATTTACAGCCTGCCGTCGGTTCGGTTAAACGTAAAACTCGTATCGGCCGCGGTCCCGGTTCTGGAAAAGGTGGAACATCAACTCGTGGTCACAAAGGTGCCAAATCTCGTTCTGGTTACTCACGCAAGATTGGTTTTGAAGGTGGTCAGATGCCACTCCAGCGCCGTCTTCCCAAATTTGGTTTCAAGAACATCAACCGTGTCGCATATAAAGCAATCAATCTTGACCTCATCGACGCTCTTGCTGAAGCTAAAAACCTTCAGAAAATTGGTCTCGATGAACTTCGCGCTGCCGGTTACGTTAACCGCAACCAGCTCGTTAAGATTCTTGCCAATGGCGCGGTAAAACGTGCGCTCACTGTTGAGGCAAATGCCTTCTCAGCAGCTGCACAGGCAGCTATCGAAGCCGCAGGCGGATCAATCAATAAAATCTAATCATAATGAGTCTCGTTCAAACTTTTAAGAATATCTGGACGATCGAAGAGCTCCGTAAGCGCATCCTCGTGACACTCCTGTTGGTACTCGTCTACCGACTCGGGTGTTACGTCGTGCTGCCCGGCATCTCTCCCTCTGACATCGACGCTCTTGCAAAATTCACAAACAAGAGCGGTCTGATGCAGCTCCTCGATATGTTCTCAGGCGGTGCATTCTCGCAAGCCTCCATCTTCGCGTTGGGTATCATGCCTTACATCACTGCATCAATCGTTGTGCAGCTCTGCGGCATGATTCTCCCGTCGTTCCAGAAGATGCAGCGCGAAGGCGAAAGCGGCCGTCAGAAACTTAATCAGTACACGCGCTATCTAACAGTCCTCATCCTCATCCTTCAGGCCCCGGCTTACCTCGCCAACCTGCAGCTTCAGGTCAACAGTGCTGCTAACGCTCACGTTATGTCACACAGTTTGTGGACTTATTTCTATCTTACCATCATCCTCGCCGCAGGCTCTATGTTCATCATGTGGCTTGGCGAGCGCATCACCGATCGCGGCATCGGCAATGGTATCTCGTTCATCATCCTCGTAGGTATCATTGCCCGTCTTCCGGGAGCACTCTTCTACGAATTCACAAGCCGTCTCCCGGGTACTACCGGTAGCCAGGGCGGTCTCGTGATGTTCATCGTCGAGATTATCCTCCTCTTCGCTGTGACAGTTGGTGCTGTGTTGTTGGTTCAAGGCACGCGCAAAGTCCCCGTACAATATGCAAAACGCATTGTCGGCAACCGTCAGTATGGCGGCGCTCGTCAGTACATCCCCTTGAAGGTTAATGCTGCTGGCGTAATGCCTATCATCTTCGCCCAGGCCATCATGTTCATCCCCATGACACTTGCAGGCTTCCGTGGCGGTGATGGTAGCGGATTCCTCCATGCGTTTACTGACATCAACAGCTTCTGGTATAACGCTGTGTTCTTCCTTCTTATCGTTGCGTTCACTTACTTCTATACTGCCATCACAGTGCGTCCCACTGACATGGCCGAGAACCTCAAGCGCAACAATGGCTTCATCCCCGGCGTAAAACCCGGTAAGAAGACAGCCGAATATCTTGACGCCATCATGTCGCGTATCACACTCCCAGGTTCGATTTTCCTCGGTGTTGTAGCGATTCTCCCTGCTTTTGCCCGTTTCTTTGGCATCAGCCAGAATTTCGCTCAATTCTTCGGCGGAACATCACTCCTCATCCTTGTCGGTGTTGTCCTCGACACACTCCAGCAGGTTGAGTCTCACCTGATGATGCACCACTACGACGGCCTCATGAAAGACGGCAAGATTAAAGGACGCACAACAGGACAGGCATATTAATCGTAACGCTACATTATTTAGTCAAGTATAATGATCTATCTTAAAACCCCGGAAGAAATCAATCAGATGCGTGAGGCCGCCACACTGGTGAGCCGCACCCTTGGCGAAGTTGCCAAGTGGATTACTCCCGGAGTAACGACACTCAAGCTCGACACCATTGCTCGCGAATTCATTCGCGACAATGGCGGTCGGCCTGCTTGTCTCGGATACGAAGGCTTCCCAGCAACACTGTGTATCGAGGTTAACGAAACCGTCGTTCACGGATTCCCCTCTAATTATGCGCTCCGAGATGGCGACATCATCGGCATCGACACAGTTGTCGAAAAAGACGGCTTCATGGGTGACTCCTGCTATACCTTCCCCGTTGGAGAAATAGACCCAAAAGTTATGGATCTCTGCAAGACCACCAAAGAGTCGCTTTACGTCGGTATCGAAGCCTGCCGTCCTGGTCATCGCATCGGCGACATCGCCAATGCAGTCCAGACCTACTGCGAGCACCGTGGATATTCAGTTGTCCGCGAAATGTGCGGCCATGGCATTGGCCACAGTATGCACGAATCTCCTGAGGTTCCCAATTACGGTCGCCGCGGCACAGGCCCCGTCATCCGTAACGGCATGTGCATCTGCATCGAACCCATGATTAACATGGGCAGCCGTAACATCGTTATCGAGCGCGACGGCTGGCAGTGTCGCACCAAAGATCGCAAGCCCTCTGCTCACTACGAGCACACACTCGCAATCCTTGACGACCATGTCGAGATACTGACAACCTTCGACTATATCGAAGAAGTCCTAAAAGATAGATTTATTTAACCCTATAATATGGCAAAACAAGCAGCAATCGAACAAGACGGCACAATCGTCGAAGCACTATCCAACGCAATGTTCCGCGTTGAGCTTGAGAACGGTCACGAAATCACCGCTCACATTTCAGGCAAAATGCGCATGCACTACATCAAGATTCTGCCAGGCGACAAAGTTCGTGTCGAAATGTCGCCCTACGACCTCTCTAAAGGCCGGATTGCATTCCGTTACAAATAATCTTAAAATCAAAACTACTAAAAGATATGAAAGTCAGAGCTTCAATCAAAAAACGCACCCCCGACAGCAAGATTGTCCGTCGTAAGGGCCGTCTCTACGTGATTAACAAGAAAAACCCTAAGTATAAACAGCGTCAAGGATAATTTTTATTATTTTTGCAGAAAAAATAATACGTAATTTATGGCAGTAAGAATCGTGGGAGTTGACCTCCCCCAAAACAAAAGAGGTGAAATCGCCTTGACTTATATCTTCGGCATCGGTCGTAGCGCAGCCAAATCTATTCTCGAGAAAGCTGGCGTTGACGTTAACATCAAAGTCAAAGACTGGACCGATGATCAGGCTGCAAAAGTGCGCGAAGTCATCGGCACCGACCACAAAGTCGAAGGTGATCTCCGCAGCGAAATCCAGCTCAACATCAAACGTCTTATGGACATCGGTTGCTACCGTGGCATCCGTCACCGTAACGGTCTCCCCGTCCGTGGCCAGTCTACTAAGAACAACGCCCGTACTCGTAAGGGCCGTAAGAAAACCGTTGCTAACAAGAAGAAAGCTACTAAATAATTTTAAACTATGGCAAAAAAGACAGTCGCAGCAAAGAAGAGAAACGTTAAAGTTACTGCAGAAGGTCAACTTCACGTTCACTCATCTTTCAACAACATTATCGTGTGCTTAGCCAACAGCGAAGGCCAGGTGATCTCTTGGTCATCGGCTGGCAAGATGGGCTTCCGCGGTTCAAAGAAAAATACCCCCTATGCAGCCCAGATGGCAGCCCAGGATTGCGCTAAGACAGCGTTTGATCTCGGTCTCCGCAAAGTCAAGGCTTATGTTAAGGGTCCCGGTAACGGCCGCGAATCAGCTATCCGTACAATCCACGGTGCCGGTATCGAAGTAATCGAAATCATCGATGTTACTCCGCTGCCCCACAACGGTTGCCGTCCTCCCAAAAGAAGAAGAGTTTAATTATCAGTCAACTCTGCTTTCGACTTTTAGTAAATATACCCCCACTTTTTCATAGAGACTTATAATCAATCTCAATGCTCCGTAAGAGTCAAATGTGAATAGACCATAATTTTTGTCACCTCTCTATGGTCGCGGCTGCACTAAAAGGCTCAACAAATTCGGGGCTAATGTCTCAAATTAACTAACTGAATTAAACTAAAATGGCAAGATACACAGGTCCCAAGACCAAAATCGCACGCAAATTCGGCGAACCAATCTTCGGTGCTGACAAAGTGCTCCAGCGCCGTAACTTCCCCCCGGGACAGCACGGTGCCAATCGCCGTCGCAAGACTTCTGAATATGGCGTTCAGCTGCGCGAAAAGCAGAAAGCTAAATACACCTACGGTGTGCTCGAACGTCAGTTCCGCAACCTTTTCGAGAAAGCTTCCAGCCTCAAAGGTATTACCGGTGAAATCCTTCTCCAGCTTCTCGAATCTCGCCTCGACAACATCGTGTTCCGTCTTGGCATAGCTCCAACTCGCGCTGCTGCCCGTCAGCTTGTGCTCCACCGTCACATCACTGTCAACGGTGACGTTGTCAACATCCCCTCTTATCAGGTGAAACCGGGCGACGTTGTTGGTGTACGCGAAAAATCTAAATCTCTCGAAGTGATTGCTGATGCTCTCGCTGGTTTCAACCACAGCAAATATCCCTGGATTGAATGGGACGAATCGCTCAAAGCTGGCAAACTCCTTCACGTTCCCGCTCGCGAAGACATCCCCGAAAACATCAAAGAGCAGCTCATCGTCGAGTTGTACTCTAAGTAATAATTTCTAAACCATTCAGATCCATGGCTATTATAGCATTCCAAAAACCTGACAAGGTCCTCATGTTAGAAGCCGATAACTTCTACGGCAAGTTTGAGTTGAAACCTTTGGAACCCGGCTATGGTACAACCGTAGGTAACGCCCTTCGTCGTGTCCTCCTCAACTCTTTGGAGGGTTACGCGATTTCGACTATCAAAATCGACGGCGTGAAACACGAATTTGATACCATCCCCGGTGTAAAGGAAGATGTCAGCGGCATCATCCTTAACCTCAAACAGGTTAACCTCAAGCAGACCGTTGAAGACACCGACTTCGAAAAGGTGACCATCAACGTGTCAGGCACTCAGGAGTTCACGGCCGGTGACATTGGCAAAGCTCTCAGCGGTTTCGAAGTAATGAACCCTGAACTTGTCATCTGTCATTTGGATCCTGGCGCAAGCTTCACAATCGTATTGACAATCAATAAGGGTCGCAGCTGGGTGCCTGCTGAAGAAAACCAGAGCCCCAACGACGAAGTCGACGTTATCGCTATCGACTCTGTCTACACCCCTATTGTCAACGTCAAATACACTGTCGAAAACTTCCGCGTAGACCAGAAGACTGACTACGACAAGCTCATTCTCGAAATCACCACCAACGGTACGATCCTCCCGAAAGACGCTCTCAAAGAAGCTGCTAAAATCCTTATCTACCACTTCATGGTCTTCTCTGACGAAAAGATTACCCTCGAAGCTACAGAGACCGACTCTAACGAAGAATTCGATGAAGAAGTACTTAAGA
>CAMWQZ010000075.1 GCA_947176515.1 uncultured Bacteroidales bacterium
GTTCTCACCAAAATCAGGGCTGGGAAGAGTTTACAGATGCGGCAGTCAGGAAACTCGCTGAGGAACGAGAAGGATTGGTATTCATGTTATGGGGTAGCTACGCCATTCGCAAAGGAGCATTTATCGACCGCAACCGGCATCTGGTGCTTACCGCTCCCCACCCCTCTCCGCTTTCTGCATACCGAGGATTTTTCGGTTGCAGACATTTTTCTCAAGCAAATCAATGGTTAACTTCTCACGGCCAGCAACCTATCGAATGGTGACAAATTTAGCCAGACATATTATAGCCTTCGGCATCTTATTGTTTGTATGTCTTAGGTGCTTTGGATTGAAACCTGATGACACCATGACGGGCACTACAGATGAATATATCCGCAGTATGCAGATGTCCTTAAACGGAGATATGTTTGCTCCGCCGGTTCTGATAATTGGCTCAAATGACAGATTGACTTTCAGCTTTGACCATATCTCTGACGATAGAGTATATTTCCGATACAAGCTTGTGCATTGCAATGCCAACTGGCAGCCTTCACAACTTGTTGACTCCGAAATTATAGATGGTTTTAACGAAGGCGCAATTGAAAACTTCGCATTCTCAAGAGGCACAACCGTTAATTACGTTCATTATCAGTTCTCTATTCCCGACGGCAATATGACACCGTTGGTTTCCGGCAACTATCTCGTCAAAGTTTACGAAGAGTCAGACCCTGACAACATTGTTGCCCAGTGGAGATTCATGGTTAGCGAACAGATTGCAAGAATTGGAATTGAACTAAGCTCTCGAACCGACGTGGATTACAATCAAGCTCACCAACAACTCGGCATAGTGGTTGACACCGAGCGCAATGACGTAAGCGATCCGTTCAATGACCTCACTGTCATGATTCAGCAAAACGGCAGGCTCGACAATGAAATTGCGTTACAACATCCGTTGCGAATGTCGGGTCAAAAGGCAATTTACGAGCACATGCAACCCCTCATCTTCGATGCTGGCAACGAATACCGGCGCTTCGAAACCGTAACTCTTGACTATCCTGGTATGCATGTAGCCGGCATCGAGTATCTCGACCCCTATTATCATGTGTCACTTCAAAACGACGCAGCTCGTAATAATGAAGGCTATCTTTATGACAGCACCCAAAACGGGCGATATTTAATCAGGGAGTTTGACTCTGACGAAGGTGACACCATGGCTGACTACGTTATAGTTCATTTCTCCCTCGACCACCCTGAGATGCCCGGCACGATGGTCTTCATTGACGGAGACCTCACCAATCGTCGTTTTGACGAAAGCTCACAGATGATTTACAACCATGCCACCGGCCGATATGAAAAGGCCATGCTCTTAAAACAAGGCTCATATAACTATCAATATCTCGCCGTACCACCGAGTAAATCGAGAGGCTTCACAGCGACTATTGAAGGCGATAAATACCAGACTGTCAATGAATATCTCATAAAAGTTTACACCCGGCGACCGGGCGACCGCTTTGACAGGCTAATTGGTGTAAGCCGCATTATATATGACAAATAGCTACATTAATTATGTCAGAAAACCACGAAGAAATAATGCTACAGATACAAGATACTTTAGTTAGTCTCGACCTTGCCGAACGTTTCTTTTGCTGCGACCTCGATAGTTGTCTTGGCGAATGCTGCATCGAGGGCGATGCAGGCGCACCTATAACTGAGGACGAGCGAAAAAAACTCGAAGAACTGTTACCCATAGTATGGGACGACCTGCTCCCTGCCGCTCAACGCGAGATAGAAGAAAACGGCGTCGCCTATGTTGACGAAGAAGGTGATCTCGTCACATCAATTATAGATGGAAAGAATTGCGTGTTCACGACTTATAGTCCAGGAGGCATGTGCCAATGCGCCATTGAGAAAGCCTTTCGCGCAGGTAAAACCGATTTCTTGAAGCCGATATCTTGTCATCTCTATCCGGTCAGACTCACGGAATATCCTACCTTTACTGCAGTCAACTACCATCGTTGGAAAATATGTAAATGCGCTGAAATACTTGGCAGAAGTAAAGGCATTAGACTATATAAATTCCTTGAAGGTCCCTTGGTGCGAAAATTTGGCAGAGAATGGTATGACGAACTTGTTGAGGCATGCGATGCATATCTTGAACAATATGGTGACAAAAACAGTTAAATTCCAGATATGACAGCTGAAATAATCAAGCCGTTCGATGGGTTGCGCCGCCAACAGGTTACGCGCTATATAGCGCCGCTGCGAGAGGGTGGCTCACTGCCAGCCCTTGCCGAAGCTGATGACGGATTCAAATATGTTTTAAAATTTCGAGGTGCCGGACATGGTGCTAAAGCACTTGTTGCCGAAATGATTGGAGGTGAAATAGCCCGGGCATTAGGCCTAAAAGTCCCCGAACTTGTTTTTCTTGACGTCGACGAAGATTTTGGCAGAACCGAGGGCGACGAGGAGATTCAAGATTTGCTTAAAGCCAGCCAAGGGCTTAACCTTGGGCTACATTTTCTTAACAGCGCATTAACCTTCGATCCCGTCGTCAATAAAGTCGACGAGTTTGAGGCATCAATGGTCGTATGGTTAGATGCATTTCTTACGAATGTTGACCGCACTGTAAGGAACACAAACATGCTAATTTGGAACAAAGAACTATGGTTGATTGACCACGGTGCTACCCTCTACTTTCACCACTCTTGGAAAGGTTGGGAAAAAGCAATGATGTCACCTTTCCCATACATTAAAGACCATACCCTTTTGAAGTATGCGTCAAAACTGGATGAAGCAGAAGAATCGGCCCACCGTCGGCTGTCGCCTGAGCTTCTCGACAGCATTGTCGATGCAGTCCCTGACGAGTGGTTAAATCATGAGGGCAGCGATGAGACGCCTGACGATATACGCCGAGTCTACAAAGAGTTTTTAAATGGCCGCCTGGTCAATAGTCAAATCTTCATAAACGAAGCTAAAAATGCACGACAAGCACTTATATGAATATTCCGTAGTCCGCTACGTGCCTCGCGTCGAACGTGAAGAGTTTATCAACGTCGGCCTGATAATGATGTGCAAGCGTAAACGCTGGCTCCGAATCGCTATTGAGCCTGATTTCAAGAAGATTGAAGCTATAGGCTCATCACACACAAAGGAAGATATTGTCAACCAGCTATCTGGCTTAAAACTTGTTGCCGAAGGCGACCGTCAAGGAGGTGCGATTGCCGAGCTTGATGTAACCGAACGTTTCCGTTGGCTATCGGCTGTGAGAAGCGCATGCATACAGACTTCGCGACCACATCCTGGCATCTGTGATAACCTTGATACCGCTTTCGACAATCTTGTCAACGAACTGGTCAGATAACATGGCGCGTCATAACGAAACAGGAAAATGGGGAGAAGACCTGGCCGCAGATTATCTGGCGGCCAATGGATATGCTATTGCCGAGCGAAACTGGCGTGCCGGACACAATGAGATTGACATCGTAGCATATAAAGGCTCTCGAATAATATTTGTCGAGGTAAAAACGCGCAGCAACGACGAAGACGATCCTCTTGAAGCCATTGACCGAAATAAGTCATTAAGACTGATTAGAGCTGCGATAGCTTATGTCAACACCTTTGACATTGACCACGAAATTCAATTTGACATTATTGCCATCAATGGTTCCCCAGCCAACTATCGTATCGAGCACATCCCTGATGCTTTCGAGTCTCCGCTTAGGACTTATTGATGATTCGCGTGTCTATGGATATGAGGCATATGGATATGAACTTCATAGAACTTACGTCTGGTCACAAGCATTACAATACCATACGAAATCATAGTCACTGCAACCAGAGGCAATAAGAAATTAAAGCCATTACACATCTCTGCGGTCAAAAACAGTGCCATCAAAGGAGCTCGAATTACTCCTGACATCACCCCTGCCATCCCTATATATGCAAACACCTGCGGAGGCAATTGCATTTCAAATAACGAATTCACCATAAGCGCAAAGAAGAGGCCAGCAACAGCTCCTGCAAAAAGTGTCGGTGCGAAGTCACCGGCTACACCGCCGCCGCTATTTGAAGCCGAACATGCAAAACACTTAGCTAATAAGACTCCTCCTAAAACTAAAGGCAACTGCAGGTCCCCAAGTGACAGATTCGGTATACGTGATTCTGCAAAAGGTGCATTCCAGTCAACATTTATAATCTTACCTATTACATCATATCCTTCACTGAATAGACTTGGAAATACAAAGATTAATGCAGCAAGAATCAAACCCGAAGCAATATTTTCAATCCACGGATTTTTGATTGACTCATACACTTTGCGCATACGCTTCATAACCACTGAATAATAGACTGAATATAAGCCACAGAACACCCCTAATGCTATTGTCCAAAGTAGAATTGAGGGTTCAAAATTTATATTGTGACTCCATGCTATATCAAGAGTGAACCCCGAACAAACATATGCCATCAATGCGGCGCTTATTGAAGCCGCAAGCAATGCTATAACTGACACAGTTGTAAACGCCATGCCGAGAACTTCAAGAGTAAACAGTGCACCTCCGATTGGGGCCTTAAATATACCTGCGATACCGGCCCCTGCGCCACAGCCTATAAGCAAGTACAATGTTTGTGGCGACACTCCGCAAATTCGTCCGATATTACTTCCGATTGCTGCACCTGTATATGCAATAGGGCCTTCTGAGCCGGCAGAGCCACCAAATCCTAAAGTCAACGAACTCGCTATCATTGGTGCATAAGTTAGTTTTGCGCTTAAAAGATATCTTTTTTCGGCCATGTCGTTGACGAGCTTGTCTACCCCGTGCGATATACGGTCATGAAGAATATATCTCTGATAAATACCGGTAAGTACAATGCCTACCACCGGCAGCCACATTAACACCCATATCGGCTGACCATCAATAGCCAAAGGTCCAATCCATGACACTATAAAGCCTATCATTTTCTTTAAAACAGCAGCCGCAAAACCTGTTATAGTTCCAATAATCACTGCAAGAACAAACAGTCTTACTTTTTCAGACGCTTTAGGCATAAAGCGTAGACGCGTCTCAGTAGCGACACGCGCATCATCTTTTTCAACCCACGGCTTAAATAGTGATGATATGCTCATTACAGTATAATCAATTAGTGTATATTCTTAAAACAAGCTCAGGCAAATCATTGTTGGATGGCCGTCACATTTTCTCAATAATTTGTATCTTTGCACAAAATTATAAAATCATGGCAAACAATCAAAAAACCAACGCCGTAAGATTGCTTGAAAAAGCTAAACTTCACTTCGAGACGGTTCCCTACCAAGTCGATGAAAATAACCTGGCGGCCACACATGTTGCCGAACAACTCGGCGAGGACATTGCTCAAGTCTTTAAAACGCTTGTCCTTCATGGCGAACGCACCGGTCATTTCGTTTGTGTCATTCCCGGAGATAAAGAAGTTGATTTAAAAAAAGCAGCCAAGGCCGTTGGCGCAAAAAAGGCTGAAATGATTGCCATGAAAGACCTTCTCCCTACTACAGGCTACATTCGTGGAGGATGTTCACCAATCGGAATGAAAAAGCCGTTTCCTACTTTTTTTGACTCCACAGCTCTTGATTTTGATTTCATCTATGTCAGTGCCGGAGTCAGAGGCCTGCAGATTAAAATAAATCCAAACGATTTAATAAACTTCGTAGGCGCTACCACTGCCGACCTCACTAAATAAAGACTTACAGGCATGAATACATTCGGTAAAATATTTCGCCTGACATCGTTTGGTGAGAGCCATGGACCAGCGATTGGCGGTGTAATTGATGGCATGCCATCTAATATCGAAATTGACTTCGATAAGATTCAACATGAGCTCGACCGTCGCCGTCCAGGTCAGTCCACAATCGTAACCGCACGCAACGAAAGCGACCGGGTAAAAATATTATCCGGCATATTCGAAGGCAAAACCCTCGGCACTCCAATCGGCTTCATTATTGAAAATTCCGACCAGCACAGCAATGACTACGAAGCTATGCGTCATAGTTTCCGTCCATCACACGCTGATTTTACATATCAATCAAAATATGGTGTCCGTGACCATCGTGGTGGCGGCCGCTCGTCTGCAAGAGAGACTGCGTCAAGAGTCGTAGCCGGTGCATTTGCAAAACAAGTCCTAAACAAACTTGATATAACAATATCCGCCTACACCTCTCAGGTTGGCAACATCACTTTAAACCACGACCCAGAACGTCTAAATTTAGAGCTCACCGATTCTAACGCTGTTCGATGCCCTGACCCTGCCGTTGCCGCAGAAATGGAAAATCTTATCCGTGAAGTCAAAGGTAAAGGCGACTCCGTAGGAG
>CAMWQZ010000076.1 GCA_947176515.1 uncultured Bacteroidales bacterium
CGGAGAGTGGACATCACTTTTCGCGTTTCGTTTTTATATACACATATAATATATCCTACTTTCCTTTGGAGAACGCAACCATAGCTACGCCTGAAAAAATCATTACCGTTGCAAGGATATTTGACCAGCCGAAAACAGCGAGCCCCATTATCGACGCAAGTGTTGCGGCTGTCAAAGGCTGAACGTAGCTATACATCGACACAGTCGTAGGCTTCAACCGCTGCTGAGCGAAGAGCATAAACAGGTAAGCAAAAAACGTTGGGAAAAGAATAATATATGCCAAGCTCATTATCGAATGTCCGTCAATCATTGCAATATCTACCGACATAAGGTCAGACCATGCAAATGGAGTCCAAGTCAGAGCGCCGAACAGGAAAAGCCATTTCATCAATGTAAATGGATGATAGCGGCTTATAATGCCACGAAACATCGTGAAGTAAACCGCAGCACAGATTTGCGCCCCCATACACATTAGATTGCCGAGCATTGGATTAGACGCCATGGAGGCGGTTGAATTGTCGCGCGATGCAAACGCTAGCAAGAGCGCACCTCCGAGTCCAAGCGCCACCCCTGTAACCTTAAGGATTGTCATCGGCATAGCAATAAAGATTGCCGCCAAGAGCAATGTAAACACCGGTGTCATAGTAGTCATGACAGTGGCTTCAAATGGAGTGGTAAATCCAATACCAACTATATACAAGCCTTGGTTTGCCGATATAATCAACACCGACATGAGTAAAATTATAGCTATGTCGGATTTTGCCAACCGTCCGTCGCCAGTAACCTTTCGCGGCAAAAGCAGTCCGGCGAGCCAAAAGACAATGGCGCCTCCGATGATACGAATCGCCGAAAGCGCCATTGGTGTAACTGCCCCCGAAAGCATCAGATGCTTTGCTATGGGGCTCATAGCTCCCCAGAACACTGCAGCCAGCAGCATGGCTACATGGCCGAGCAGTCGTCCTGACGCAGGATTTATTTTTTCAGACTCCATTCCCAACCGTCCTTAGTGTCTTTGACATCAAAGCCAATCTCTGAGAGTCGATTGCGGATAAGGTCGGATGTAGTCCAGTCTTTGTTGCGCTTAGCTTCTGAACGGATTTCAAGGAGGAGGTCGACTGCATCCTCAAACGGCTTGGAAACAGAGGCGTTAGCACCTGAGTCAAGACCGGTAGCCGCATCAGGCAGTATGCCGAGTATCTCAATCATGAATGTATCCATCAACGACTTAAGAGCGTCAATGTCGGCTTGAGAGGCGTCAGCCTTGCCGTCGTTAATCTGATTGATAATCTTGCATGCCTCAAAAAGCGCTGCGATAACCATCGGAGTATTGAAATCGTCGTCAAGAGCTTCATAGCACTGGCGCTCGATGGCCGCTATGTCATGGACCGGCTTGTCAGTGTTCGGCTTCAGGTCACGAAGTCGGCGATAAGCGTCGAGCATACGGTGGAGAGCTTTCTCTGCACCCTGCAAAGCTTCGTTGCTGAAGTCTACAGTGCCACGGTAGTGAGCCTGAAGGATGAAGAATCGGATTGTCATCGGTGAATAAGCCTGTGTCAGCAGCGGATGTGAGCCGGTGAAAAATTCATCGAGGGTGATGAAATTACCCAGCGACTTGCCCATTTTCTTACCATTGATGGTAATCATGTTATTGTGCATCCAGTATTTCACCGTCGGCTCGCCGTTATGAGCAACAGACTGGGCTATCTCGCAATCATGGTGTGGGAACTTGAGATCCATGCCCCCACCGTGAATGTCAAAATGATTGCCAAGATACTTTTCGCCCATAGTCGAACATTCGAGATGCCAACCTGGGAATCCTTCGCTCCACGGAGATGGCCAATGCATGATATGTTCAGGCGCAGCTTTTTTCCATAATGCGAAGTCTGCCGGATTGCGCTTCTCGTTCTGACCGTCGAGCTCACGGGTTGTAGCGAGGAGCTCGTCAATATTACGCCCTGACAAGCGGCCGTAACCATAATCACGGTTAAACTTGGGAACATCAAAGTAGACTGATCCGTCGCTCTCATAAGCATAGCCACTTTCAAGTATCTTCTTGATATATTCAATCTGCTCGATAATGTGACCCGATGCATGGGGCTCGATTGACGGGGGAAGCACGTTGAGCGCATCCATCGCCTTGTGATAGCGGTTGAGATAATACTGCACCACTTCCATAGGCTCAAGTTGCTCGATACGCGCTTTCTTGGCAATCTTGTCTTCGCCATCGTCTGCATCATGCTCAAGATGTCCGACATCAGTAATGTTACGCACATAACGCACCTTGTAGCCAAGATGCTTCAGATAACGCTGCACGATGTCAAAAGTTATGGCCGGACGCGCATGACCGAGGTGACCGTCACCATAGACGGTCGGACCGCAGACATACATTCCGACGGCTCCTTCGTGGATTGGCACAAAGAGCTCTTTGTTTCGGGAGAGAGTATTATATATAGTGAGATTGTTAGGCCTCATGGCTGACAGCGTTAAGCCATAAACGGATTGGGGAGGTCGCCACCGTTATTGACATTTCCCTGATTTTTCGGGGTTTTGTGTTTGATTTCACCAAACATAGCCTCATATTTGGCGATATTGTCGCGAAGAGCGAAAAGGACGTTCTTTGCATTTTCGGGAGTCATGATGATGCGGCTCTGAACTTTCGCCTGTGGCATATTGGGAGCTACAGATACGAAGTCAATAAAGAATTCGTTGGCTGAGTGAGCGATAACTGCGAAATTTGCATAATGGCCGGCAGCGACTTCCGGAGTGAGTTCTACTTTAAGTTCAGTTTTATTTTCGTTTGCCATAATTGATGTTGTATTATTAGTTGATTATTAGTTAACTGTTTTATTAAATGTCTGAGTTTCATAACCATTATCATCATGATAATGGATAGTCACGCCTTTACAAGTCGAGAGATTCCAAACGTTATTTAGCGTGAACGATGCATAGAGCTGATGTGGGAAGCCGAAACCATTGTCACTCTCGAACACCAGATAAAGCTGAGGGTATTCGTCATTGAGCGTAGCCTCGTCAGCAACGAGACTGAATTTAATGGCTTGAGTAGCATAATTACCTTGCGCCCAGATATCAAGATATTCGCCTGAACGCGTCATGGTCATCAATTTTATTTCATCTGATTTCCACGACTCAATTGTCTCCAAAGGCTCGGGGTCAACGTCACCGGTGAAGATGAACCCTACGCCATAAAGTGTAATCGGGCCGCTCTCATACGGTGCCTGACCGCCTGACGGCAAATATCGAATCAACACACGTGTGCCGGGTTTCAGTTGCGAAACGTCTATCTTCACAGGAGCTGTAAGCGTGATTAGCGGAGAATCGCCATTCTTCCGCAGCGTGAATACGGAGCCATTATCAGAAGTGCTTACAAACGTGGCGAAATCAACACAGGTATTATCTGGAAATTCGTTGGTTTTAGTACTGCTGCAAGACGTCGTGAAGATTCCTGCGATTAAAAGAATGATTATCGAATAAAGTGTTGTTGATTTCATCATACAGAAAATAATTTGATTACATAAATATTACTTTACGGTCAGATGACCTATGCGTCCGTCTTCCATATGGACTATCCGGTCGCTGTCAGCCGCAAGGCGTTCGTCATGGGTGACGATTACAAATGTCGCCTTAATTTCATCGCGAAGCTCAAAGAACAGCCGGTGGAGCTCGTTACGATTTTTAGAGTCAAGGCTACCTGTCGGCTCGTCGGCGAGCACAACTGACGGCCGATTGACCAAAGCACGGGCCACTGCTGCGCGCTGACACTCGCCACCCGAAAGCTCGGTCGGGCGATGGTCGCTGCGCTCCGACAATCCGAGCCGCTTAATCAACTCGTCGGCGCGGCTGAAAGCGACCTGACGTGACTCACCTCCTATAAGCGCCGGCATAGCGACATTTTCGCGCAACGAAAACTCGGGCAGCAACTGATGAAACTGAAACACAAAGCCTATATTACGGTTACGGAATGCCGAAAGACGCGAATCTGAGAGGGCAAAAACATTCTCTTCGCCATACTTTATCGTGCCGCCGTCAGGTGTCATAAGTGTGCCAATAATCTGTAAAAGCGTAGTTTTACCGGCACCACTCGGTCCGACAATCGACGTTACAGCTGCAGGCACGATGTCAAGGTCGATGCCTTTGAGCACCTCCAATTCGCCGAAGCGTTTGACTATGTTTCTGATTTCTATCATAAAGTAATGTGCGAAGTTAGTAATAATTCCACAATTTGCCAACCCATAGCGCCAACTCCATAAAAACATTTTTTGCGTCACAATATTTTTACATACTTTTTCTCATTTATTTATTTAACATCGCTTTATTGCCAAAAAATTTGGTTAATAGACGAGAATTTGTTTACTTTGCTGAAAATATGGCAACGCAGGGGCATTTTATTTTCTTTCTGCTTGCCCTATTAATAAACTCAACTGCAATAAACCAATCTCTTCACCCTTCTTTTCACCATGGCAGCATTGACAATACTGAAAGAAATCGAAAAAGGGACTAAAAGCGCCCAGTCTAAACGCCGCATTATCGCCTATCACATGAAGCACGGTAATGCCACCATTCCAGATCTTGCAAAACGTCTGGGGCTGAGCATCCCTACCGTGTCGAAGCTCGTTGATGAGCTCACCGACACAGGCCTAATCAAGGAGGGCGGCAAGACCGAGACCGGTAGCGGCCGTCACCCCAACACCTATGGTTTGAACCCCGAATCATGCTATTTCGTAGGCGTCGACATCAAGAACACCTCTGTATCGCTCGGTCTAATGGACTTCGGTGGAAAAGTTATCGAAAAGCAGCTCGACGTGCTTTTCGAATCTGTCAACTCGGTCGATGGTCTCACACAGCTCTGTGACATCATCGAACGCTTTATCTCATCTCGCTCTATCGAGCGCAACGCTATTATGGCTGTCAACGTCAACATCTCGGGTCGCGTAAATCCGAAAATGGGCTACAGCTACAGCCGCTACAACTTCGAAGAATTACCCCTCAGCGAAGTGCTCACTAAGAAACTCGACGTTAGAGTCTGCATCGAGAACGACACCCGTGCAATGGCTTACGGCGAATACATCTACGGTGATTGCAGCACTATCGACAACCTCATATTTCTCAACCTCAGCTGGGGCATCGGCCTCGGCATCATTATCGACGGCAGAATGTACTACGGCAAATCAGGTTTCGCAGGCGAAATCGGCCATATGGTCACCTACGATAATGAAATCCTGTGTCACTGCGGCAAGAAAGGATGTCTCGAAACCGAGGCGTCAGGCCGCGCGCTCGTGCGCAAGCTGATGGCACGTCTTGACGCCGGCGCAAACTCACTCATCGCCGACCGCTATCGCGAAACGAAGAAAATCACCCTCGACGATATCTTCGAGGCTATCGACGGGGAAGACCTGCTCTGCATCGAACTTGTCGAAGACATGGGTCGCGAACTCGGCCGCTGGCTCGCCGGCATCATTAATATATTTAATCCCGAAAAAGTGATTTTGGGCGGCTCGCTATCATCGGTCGGAGATTATCTGCTACAACCGGTCACGACTGCCGTGCGGCGCTACTCGCTCAATCTTGTTAACAAAGACACTAAAATCGTCATCTCCCATCTTGGAGACCAATCCGGACTGATAGGTTCCTGTGCCACTGCCCGACGATATGCTTTTGACGATTACATTGACTGATATCTTTTTATAATCCCGGAACTCACACACCAACGTAGTTCCGGGTTATTATTATAGCATTTACAGTAACAGAAAACCAAGTATAACTAATTCTAAAAGTTAATGAAGAGATTAATTCATCACTCCCGGCTGATGACGCTTCTTGCTGCCCTGCTATTCTCGGCTGCAATAGCATCAGCGCAATCATTTAAAGTGACCGGCTCGGTTCACGACGAAAACGGGGAAGCGCTGATTGGCGTATCAATCAAGGCCGCCCCCGGAAAGGCTACCGCCATAACTGACATTGACGGCAACTACTCTATCACCCTTACGGCTCCAGCTACCCTGACATTTGACTATGTCGGCATGAAGCCCCAGCAAATCAAAGTGCGTACAGCCGGCGTGCATAACATTGTCATGCAGTCAGCCGACAACACTCTCGACGACGTCGTAGTCGTGGGTTACGGCACACAGAAAAAAATCAACCTCACCGGCTCTGTCCAGAGCGTAAGCAGCGAGGAAATCATCAAGCGTAACGTTTCTAACGGTTCGTCAGCCCTCCAGGGCATCGT
>CAMWQZ010000077.1 GCA_947176515.1 uncultured Bacteroidales bacterium
CCCGATATAGTTCTGCGGAAATACAGGACTGTGATTTTTGTCGACGGATGCTTCTGGCACGGCCACGAAGGGTGCAAGCTTTTCAAACTGCCGCAATCAAACCGCCAATATTGGGAACATAAAATCAGACTGAATTACGCTCATGACTATCGCGCCAACATCGAACTCAAATTACTTGGATGGCGCGTGATAAGGATATGGGAGTGTGAGCTACGCAACAAAGCTCAGCAAGCCGAAACTCTAATCCGCCTTTATGACGCTATAACAAGGCCTGCTCCCACAGCCTACGGCTATGAGTCTCCGTCGCAAAGCGAAGCTGCTGAAAATTCAGAAGCTTACGGTCTAATCAATCAGGATTATAAGTCTGAAGAGGGAAATCACCGTTCATAGCCGAATAAGCGTTGAAAGCCAGCGCTCCCAGTTCATCTTCACCTGCGCGCACTGAAATAGGGGCTATCCAGTCGATCCAATCAGTCAGTCCTTTCACGCAATATTCGCTGTGGGCAATGCCCCCCGTAAGAATAATTGCATCTACGCGTCCCTTGAAGGCAATAGCGCGCGCTCCCACTTCGGTTGCCACACGATAAAGCATCGCATCAAGCACACCTTTGTATGGCTCTTCGCCTGCTTCGGCACGACGGACTATCTCTGCAACATCATTAATGCCAAGATGAGCGGTTAACCCTCCCTTGCCGTTAAGGAGCTTGCGCAGTTCGCGATGTGTGTAACGACCGCTGAAGCAGAGGTCTACCAAGTCGCCGGCAGGCAACGTTCCGGCTCGCTCAGGGCTGAAAGGTCCATCCCCGTCAAGCGCATTATTCACATCTACCACCCGGCCATGTCGATGGGCGCTCACCGATATACCGCCGCCAATATGCACTACAATCAGGTCAAGCTCTTCATACTTCAGATTGTTGAGTCTCGCATATCGGCGAGCTACAGCCTTGCTGTTGAGCGCATGAAAAATCGAACGGCGCTTGATTTCGGGCAAACCCGTGATGCGTGCCTCTGGCATCAATTCGTCTACGACTTCCGGGTCGGCGATAAAAGCCGGACAACCGATTGACGACGCAAGTTCGTCGGCCATAAGTGCGCCAAGGTTACACGCATGCTCACACTCGGCGTTAATCAAATCATGCTTTATCTTTTCATCAACCCGATAGACTCCGCCGGGCGTGGGCTTAAGCAGCCCCCCTCGGGCAATAACAGCATCAAACTCTGGGGCAATACCGTTTTCTTCAAGTATACGATGCATCGCGTCTGTGCGGTATTGCAATTGCTCATTGACATGCCCGAATTTTGAAAGTTCGTCTACAGGATGCTGTACGCAGCCTTTCCAAAGCATCTTTTCGTCTTCGTAAAGAGCAAACTTCGTCGAGGTAGACCCCGGATTGATTACAAATATCTTCATTGTCGTAGAAATCATTTTTATGAGGCCAGACAAGCAAGGATGAGACTGTAGAACTTAGATTCAGCTGAGTCTGCGCGCGATGCCACAACCACTGGTGCTATCGTTCCGGTCACCAATCCGGCCATTCTTGCCTTACCAAAATATGAAACTGTTTTATAGAATGTATTCGAGGCTTCGAGGTCTGGCATGATTAGCACGTCGGCGTCTCCGACAACCTCTGAACCGATTTTTTTAATCGCAGCGCTTTCTGCGTCACATGCCGTCTTAACGTCCATCGGCCCTGCCAATGCTATATCACCATATTCTCCTCGCGACGCACGGTTAATCAATTCGACATAATCTGTCGTCACCTGATAGCGCTTATTGATTTTTTCTGTGAAATGAATCAGTGCGATTTTAGGACGCTCTATGCCTAACTTACGGCTTATCTGACTGTCATATCTTATCATCGAGTCAAATTGGTCAAGCGTGGGATTGGGTATTACGGCTGCGTCAGAGAACATCAGCAACTTATGATAGACTGGTGCATCGACAAGAGTGATATGGCTCATAACCGACCCTGGAGCTATAAGCCCTCGATTATTTTCTTTGTCTATGACCGCATGAAGTATCACATCTGTAGTTAAAGACCCTTTCATAAGCACGTCAGCTTCCCCGTCGTGAACGATTCTTACGCCTTCTCGGGCAGCGGCTGCCATGTCTTCACATTTTATAATAGTAATCGACTTAAAGCCCTTGCAGAATTCACGGAACTCATCTGACTCGTCGCCATCAAACAACAGCACAAGGTCAACAAGGTTTTCTTGAGCACAACGACGGACAACATACTCCGTATGGTCGTCATTCGGACATACAATCGCAACCTTTTTTCGCTGGCCAAGAGCCACGAAGCGGTCCAACAATTCTTCAAAACTTTTAAGCGCTTCCATGTGATAATGTGATTATTTTTTGCAAATATCCGAATAAGTTCCGTCTTTGCCAAATTGAAGGGCAAAAAAATTGCACAAACCGACTCCGAATATGCAATCTGCCCGTTGAGAATAACTAACCTTTTCAAATTAATTCACGACATATCTTAACCGAGAAGTCTCTTAACACACCATGAATTAGCTTTGCAGCCGATACTCAAAAATTTTATCAAGTTAAACTTTAAACCCATTAACCAATACGGCAAACGCGGTAAACGGATTTGTGGCGAAATTTTATTTGGCTCGATGAAAAATTATTGATAACTTTACGGCGATTTTACAACAAATTGGTTCGCAATAAACGCGATTAAAAGGGAATCGAGTGAAAATCTCGAACAGGCCCGCTGCTGTAAGTTCTAATATTTCAGCACCATCATGCCACTGACCAAGCAAGAGTGCGACGGTTGGGAAGGCGGTGCGAAAGGAATAAGTCAGAAGACCTGCCAATATTATTAATTCGCACAAAAAATACGCTCGAGGTTAAGCGTAGCGATAGACATATTGGAAAATGAAAACTACCTCTCAGAGGCTGTTATGCGCACATATATGCGTGTTCATATTTATGAGCATCGTTAGTCGCTTTTCCGCTCGCGCTGCGGAAAGCGTCGATAGTATCATATCTCTCGAAGAAGTGTCCGTTACGGCTGTATCTCCGCGAAAGCTCGTGACCGTTCAAGAACTCGCTGGCCCTGAATTGCAAGCCCTATCAACAACCTCAATCGCCGATGCCCTGAAATATTTCGCAGGAGTGCAGATTAAGGATTACGGTGGTCTCGGAGGTTTAAAGACCATCAACGTCCGTTCACTCGGGGCTCAGCATGTCGGAGTCTATATCGACGGTATCAGAATCACCAACGCCCAAAACGGAACAGTCGACTTAGGTAAGTATTCACTTTCCACACTCGAATCAGTCTCTCTTTACAATGCCAACAAACTTGATGCCTGCCAGTCGGCCTCGGAATATGCTTCGGGGGCGACCGTATATATGCGCACACGTGTGCCGAAAAGTGATTCGCTGTCATTGACAGCAAGGTGGGCATCATTCCACACCTACATGGGCCGGCTTAACGCCCAGATTTGCCATAATGGCTGGAGCGCCTTCATTGATGGCGAATACCTTAACTCCAAGGGTGATTACCCCTTCAGATATAAGTCTGAATACGAAGACACCGTCGGACGCCGCAAGAACTCTGACATTGAGTATGGACGCATTGAGGCGGCACTATTCAGGGGTGGTTTTTCATCACATATTTATTATTATGCGTCAGAGCGCGGATGTCCGGGAGGCATTGTGCGTCGCTTGTCAGACAAATATAACAATGTCGGACGCGAATGGGACAAAGATTGCTTTGCCCAGGCATCCTATCGCCATAATTTCAGCGAAAAATTCGAATTTAAAGTCAACGGCAAGTATGCCTATGAATATCTGCGATATTGCACCGACTACCCTGATAATCAGAATACTGCCAAAGTCAACAATCATTACTATCAGCATGATGCTTACGCTGCTCTGTCTGGCGCATATTTTCCAGCCAAATGGCTGTCAGTCAACGTTGGCTATGATATGCGA
This sequence comes from uncultured Bacteroidales bacterium, assembly GCA_947176515.1. Classification (GTDB taxonomy): domain Bacteria; phylum Bacteroidota; class Bacteroidia; order Bacteroidales; family Muribaculaceae; genus CAG-873. The sequence goes on from CAMWQZ010000077.1 coordinate 3,950, forward strand.
ATGTCATGGCTTGACGCCGATTTAAAAAGATTTTGTCCCGTGCGCCGCGAAGACCAGAAAGCGGTCATAGCCGCACAACTCTCCTACCGCTCAATGCGTGTTGCCGGTTCGTTGCTGTATCAACACTATAAAGACCACACACGTTTAAAAGTAGGCGCAGCCGACCCACTAAGCCGCTTCACACCGGCGATATCCATAGGCTACACATTCAAAGGCCTGACACTCAAAGCATGGTATAAGACCATCTTTCGCGCCCCAACCCTTAATGACTTGTATTACACGCAGGTCGGCAACCGAAATCTTAAACCCGAGTACACACGTCAATTCGACTTAGGAGCTGAGTATAATTTTATTTCTCCCGGATGGCTCGCGTCTGTGCAGGCTGACGTCTATGTCAATCACATTGATGACCGCATCGTCTGCTTACCATTAAAGGGCACATATACATGGTCGATGATGAACTACGGCAAAACTTATTGCCGGGGACTTAATGCCACTGCGTCTGGTCGCTATATGACCGGCCCATGGAATTTCTCCCTACTCACGTCGTTAACATGGCAGCGCGACCTTAATCGGACTGACCCTGACAATCCAAATAGTTATAACAAACCCATTTGCTACTCCCCTACTCTATCATTCGGCATAACCGCCATCGCTGCGTGGCGCAACTATTCGCTGACAGTGTCCGAGCTTCATGTCGGCGAACGCATGTGGTCCTATGCCGACCCTGAAGATGTATTGAAGCCTTATAATAATGTTGACCTAAAATTGTCAGCTGCGTTGCGCAAATTTCTTATATCTCTGGAAATTAACGACCTATTTGACGTTCAGTACGAGCATATACCGCGTTATCCTATGCCTGGCAGAAATTTCAGGCTCACAGCAACATTTACCCTCTGATATAACATTTAATAAATCCGACATTATATGAAAATCTCAATCAGACATTTTGTAGCACTGCTATCAGTCCTACTCCCGTCAATCTGTTTCTCGCAAGAGCGCATAATATTGCTTAACGAAGGCAACTGGCAATCTGACAACGGTAAAATCACTTACTTCGAAGACGGCAAGGTGGTCAGCAACCAATGGTTTCGCGATGTCAATGGCATGAAACTCGGCGACACACCTAACGACATCATTGCCGTAAACGATGACCTTATTGCTATAGCCATAAACTGGTCAAACATTGTGCAATTTATCACTCCCGACGGTAAAGCCGTAGCCGCGACAGAAGACGTCCCCAACAACCGCAAGCTCGCTTCCGACGGTGACTATGTCTATATATCATCTTACGGCCATGAGTGTAAGGTCGGTGACAAGTTTGTTGATTTCACCAAAGGTTTCGTTGCAAAAATCGACGCCAAAACGTTTAAGGTCGTTGCAGCGTGTGAAGTCGGTTACGAGCCTGAGGGTATCGCTTATTACGAAGGTCACCTTTTTGTTGCCAACACCGGCGGCTACGCCTTTCAGGAGGATCATGAATATGAAACTACTGTCAGCATTATTGATGCCGAGACCATGAAAGTTGTTCGCACTGTCGATACCGGTCAGATTAATCTTTACGGCAAAATGTCGCAAAGCGGTAAATATCTCTGCATAAATTCTCCCGGCGACTACTATGAGGTGCCGGCTGCAGCTATCATTTTTGACTGCGAGGCTGCCCTTAGCGATAAAGACGATATCGAGTGTTTCGTTCTCCTCCCTTACGCAGCCACCTACAACTGCACCACGCGCGATGGCAATTTCTATGCTATTGGCTCTCGCTACTCTTATTACACAGGCGAATACACCTTCAACTACGTCACCCTCGACCCCGAAATGGTGATGGAAACCGAAGGTGCAGCCGGCGTTGATGAAGATTTTCCCGGAAACGTTCTTGCCGACTTGAAAAAAATAGGCATGCCTTACGGCCTATACGTCAATCCCTATACCGGCTATATCTACGCAACCGATGCCGGGGGCTTTGTCGAGGGCGGCACTCTCTATCAATGGTCACCCGAGGGAAAACTGCTTGGTAAGTTTGGCGTATATATCAACCCGGCCCACTTCCTTGCCCTCAAGCCCGATAACTATACCGGCGGCCTTGAAGACTCTATCATTGAATCCGTTACTGGCAAGCAAGACATTTATAATCTGCAAGGCATAAAAGTCTCAGCTCCTGCTCCCGGACAGATTTATATAACCAACGGCAAAAAAATCATTTTCCTACCATAATTATTTTAAAACCAAATCTTATGAAACTAAAACGATTAACTCTACCGCTGATGGCGCTCGTATGTGGCTTGT
>CAMWQZ010000078.1 GCA_947176515.1 uncultured Bacteroidales bacterium
TTATAAGGAAATGAGTTCTTAATATAAAGCAGAAGCCACCGTAAGGTGGCTTTTTTTGTCGGAGGGAGTCGGACAGGGTCTGACGTTGTCTGACATGTCGGAGTTGATTTAGGCTATTATAAAAAGAGAAGCTGCGCCGGTGGGGGCGCAGCTTCGTTGTTTTATCCCAGATGGGATTTGGATTTACGGTTGATTAGTTTTCAATCCATGGGCCACCTGACTTTTTGTTTGTAGTGTAACCCGGGGTCTGAGTTAAAGCTGGGTCAGCGTCAAGAAGGTCTCCGTCCAACGGCCAAAGCACGAGGTGCTTCTGAGTAGCGTAGTCGAGAAGCGGAGTCTCAGTTTCAATCAGGTTGTTACCAAGAGTCTCGTAGTTGGCAGTAACTTCATACATATTCTCGCCAACTGTAAGACCGTAGCCAAGACAACCTTCCTTACAGAAGATGAGGTGGTCTTTATCTGTACCGCCCTTTACAGTAGTAAGACGACGGAGGTCCCACCAACGCTGGCCTTCCTGGAAGAATTCTTTAGCCTTCTCCTGAAGGATAGCGATTTCATTATCCTTGAAGTCACCGGCAACGTATGCGTCAGTAGCTTCATTCCAGTTATCTCCGTAAGCACGTTTGCGAATCATGTTGATGTATTTTTCAACATCTGCTTTATTGTCTTCGTAGTTAGCAATTTCAGCAAGATACATATAGGCAAGAGCGAGACGGTAGTAGGGCATGTAGTTTGTGCCGACCATTGCACCCTGGAGTCCCATTGTGCCACGGTATTTTACAGCATAGCAACCTGCGAGGATGTGCTCATCGAAATTAAAGTCAGGAATGTATTGCACGTCAGCATCTTTTTCTTCCGGAGTAATCAAATAGATAGGATTGAGGATATTGCGGCGAGAGTCACGCGCATCAAACTGATAGTAGTATGCGTTTCTTACTGCCTGATGCTGCTGACCGCTCATACGAGTCATATAGTAAGGTGTGCGATCTTTAGTACCGGTCAGAGGGTTATACCAATAGGTCAAGCGGTTAGCGGTAGTACCAGGTGTGATACCATCCTCTTGAACGCAGTTCCAGAAGTTATTGGGCGAACCACCTGTGTTAACGTCATAATTAATGTAGTTAAACCAATTGGTTGTGGCTTCAGTGGTTGCATAATATGTAGCAAAGATATATTCTTTATTGGTTGTCTGAGTGCCATTGATAGCATCATAATAAGTAGGGGCTAACTGGAAGCCGTAGTTATTGACAACATTGTTGAAATATGTCTTAGCAGTTGCCACGTCGGCAGGATTTGCTTTGTGGTCAAGAGTTGACACTTTACCACTCCAGAGATAAACTTCGCCGGCAAGCATTTCGGTAGTCGCCTTTCTCCAGAAGTTAGCACCAGTACCCATATTATAGACGCTGTTGCTATAGTTACCGGCTGCATTAAAGTGATCGAGCGATGCTTTGATATCTGACTTAATCTGATTTAGCATTTCTTCTGCGGTAGATCTCGGCATCTGCAAAGAAACCTCATCATAGTTACCGAGAATTACGTCAGCATTAGTACGAAGCGGACCTGTACCCCACATTTTGTGAATCTGGAAGAAGCAGTAGGCTCGCATACCGTAAATCATACCGAGCAGGTAGTTGCGACATTCAGGAGTCAGAACGCTTTCTCCATTTTGTGCATCATAATAGATGTAGGTGTTGCAGTTCGAAATCATGCCATAGAAATTTCCATATTTCGTAAACTGCGGCTGCTGCTCAGTAATGAGATTCAAAGGAATATTAGTGTTACGCAGACCTGAACCGTCAGTGCCATTCTTTGTCCAGTAATAGTCTGTGCGGAATTCACCGGCCTGGAAAAGCACGTTCTGGTCATAATTAGCACGCCATTGGTTCATAAGGGCAACGAGATTACCAGTGAATGCAGCCTCCGTTTTCCAGAATCCGTTGGAACCATATTGGTTCGGGTTAGTAAGGTCGAGTTCGTCAGCGCATGAGCTCATAAGTACAGAACCCAAAGAGCGCACACCGATTAAAGTCGCCTTGGTGAGATTATTTAATTTCATTTTAGTTTTCATATTCTTAGTTTTGTAAGAGAACGGGAGAGATTAGAAACTCAAGTTAAGACCGAAAATCACGGTACGCGGCAAGTTGTAAGTACCTTCGGTGTCTGCGAACGAAATAGACTGAGTGTTGTCAGGCAGAGGAAGAGTGGTCTTCTTCAGATAGCCGAGATTCTGAGCTGTAACGCTGACAGAGAGACCCTGGCAACGGAACTTGCTGCAGATGTTCATCGGGAGCTGATAGTTGAGAGAGAGCTCACGACATGCGAGGTATGCACCGCTGGTTGCAAGAATATCAGATACGCGGAACCAAGAGTTGGTACCCATATTTGATGCAATCACGTAACGAGGATATTTCGCATTAACATTTTCGGGAGTCCAAGTGTCCTTAACAGCTGTTGGTGCACTGTAAGTACCTTGGCCGCCGCCCATCCACCAGCAGAACGAAGAGTCATAAACCTTAAAGCCGAAGCCCATATCGAAGCGAGCATAGAGTGAGAGACCCTTCCAAGAGAAAGTGGTGTTGAAACCACCAGTCCAGTGAGGCATGCGGTTGCCGAGATCATACTGGTCAAGCTGGTCGATTGTGTTGTCACCGTTGCGGTCACACCAGATAGCATCACCAGGACGGAGTTTCACAGCCTTAGCAGCTGCAGCAGGGTCCATCTTGCGGAGACGTTCGAGACCTGACTCGTTTGCATAGATATATACTGAAGAAAGAGCAGAGAGAGAAATGTCGATATAATCACCGAGAGCCTCAACATCAGCCTGAGAACGGAGAATCTGGCGCTTCTTGTAACCAATTATGTGCATAGGCTCCTGACCTTCCTGGAGACCACCGAGATAAATAGTAGCAGGTTTGCCATTTTCATCCAGCTTGTTGCCGTCATAAACCTGGGTGCCATTCTGACGGTTGTTAGTCTGCCCATTATAGGGGAGGTCAACAACAACATTCTTATTGTAAGTGAGGTTAGCACCTAAAGTCCAAGTGAAATCTTTTGTACGGATGAGTGTGCCGTTGAAATCAAATTCAACACCTTGGTTTCGGAAAGAACCATTGTTGGTTACAACAGTTGAGAAACCAGTAGTCTGGGGAAGTGACTTGTTAGCATACTTATCCATGGTCAGACGGTTGTAGTAGGTAATACCAAGATTGAAACGGTTAGATAGGAAACCGAGGTCAAGGCCTACTTCAGCAGTACGGGTACGCTCCCAACGGAGATTAAGGTTTGGCAGACCAGAAATACGGTAGCCAATATTGCCGCCATACTGATAAGCACTATAAGCGCCAAGCAAGGTATAGTAACCGATAACACTCGAGTTAACGATACCGTTCATACCATAAGACGCACGGAGTTTACCATAGTTAAGGAAGCTGAGGTCAGAATTGTCTGAGAAGAAGTTTTCTCGAGTGAAAACCCAGCCGGCAGACACACCGGGGAAGAAGCCCCAACGATGGTTCTGGAGACGAGAGTAACCATCCTGACGGAAAGTTGCTGCGATAAGGTATTTATCCATATAGTCATATTCGGCACGACCGAAGTATGAGAGGATAGCTTCTTCATAAGTGTTAGAGCTTGCAGCGAGCGATGATGCCTTATAGGGACTCTGTGTACCGGTGAAAGCATACTGGAGGTTACCGAAGTCATCAGTTGTTGCACCATTACCAGAAGCACTGAATGTCTGATATTTACGTTTGTAGAACTCCATACCGAGCATGGCGTTAACAGTGTGCTTCTCTGCGAATGTACGGTTGAAGTTTGCAACTAAGTTATAAGTCTGGTCGAAATATCTTGAGAAACTTTCGCTTGTGGGGCGGTTACGGTTCATCGCACCTGCTGCATTAGTCTGAATATCCTGCGTGAAATCTTTAGAAAGCTGCTCGTTATAGTACCAGCTCATTGTGCCTTTAAGTGTAAGACCGTCAATAATCTTGGCGGTAAGGCTCTGTGTCATCTGGAACTTGTCGCTCTGATTTTCAGGATGATATTTATCAGGCTGATATTTCAAGTTAACCGAAGCGCCGGCAAGAGCGGTGTTATACAGCGGATTACCTTCTTCGTCCTCGAGGCGAATTGTTGGAGGCATAGACATTACACGGCCGAAGAAGCGACCAGTTGCAAGACCGCTGGAAGTGTTCACCCAATTAGCACGAGTGTAGTTAAACACTGATTTTGATTCCAACCACTGGCTAATCTTATAGCTACCGGTGAATGCAAAATTGTAGCGTTTGTAGTACTGCTTGGGAAGCGCACCGTCTGCATTATAATAACCGAGCGATGCATAGTAGTTGCCACGATCATTAGCACCAGAGAAGCTCAAGTTATAGTCTTGTGTTGAAGTCGGGTCCTTACGGCTGTACTTCATGATGTCAGTATCCTTGAAGAGGATACGAGTGTCTGTACCAAGCACACCATTCAAGGGATCATCCATCACCTGCCAACCGTGGTTGAGGAGGTAAGCATTATCGTCGGTGTAAGTAAGGATGTTCCAAGGCATATTCTGAGACAATTCAGTTTTACCTGTTGAGTAAGCCTGGCTACCATTGAAAAGCATCGGATAGAAGTTGTTAAGCCAGTTACCGGGAACATCGGGGTTAGTAGTGTTGTAAGTTGCTGTACGAACCCAGTGGAGGTATTCACGAGCATTCATCATATCATAGCCGGTGTCATAGTGAGAAAGACCGTACTTAACATTAAGAGTAACACGACCTTCGCCTACTTTACCAGACTTGGTAGTGATGAGGACAACACCATTAGCAGCACGAGCACCATAGAGGGCGGTTGCGCCGGCATCCTTGAGGATTTCCATTGAACCGATGTCGTTGGGGTTGATATCAGAAAGGCTTGAACGAATCTGACCGTCAACAACGATAAGAGGTTCGTTAGCGCTACCATTCCAGTTTGTACCACCACGGACGGTAATAGCAGGAGTAGCACCAGGATCACCAGAGTTTACAGTTACCTTAACACCAGACACAGCACCAACGAGAGCCTGAGCAGGGTTGGCGTTAGCACCGATAGTAAGGTCTTTTTCGCTAACTTTTGCGATAGAGTTAGTCACTTTTGCGCGTTTTTGTTCAACGCCATAACCCATAACCACAACTTCGTCGAGGACTTTGTTGTCGTCTTTGAGGGTGATTGAGAGGGGCGAACCGTTCCAAACAACAGTTGCAGGAGTGTAGCCAATGTAGGTTACAGTAATTTTAGCTCCTTTTTTAACGCCAGCAAGCGAGAAGTTGCCGTCGATGTCGGTTGTACCACCAATTTGAGCTCCTTCGACGCGAACAGAAGCGCCAGGAAGAGGTTCTCCGTCAGCATCGAGGACAACGCCAGTGCATCGAGCGCTTGTTTGCTCGGCTTGCGGAGCGGCTACCGGTGCAGCAAAAGTCATAACAGGAGCAGAACCTGTGAGAGCAAGCACCAATATCCAATTCTTTAAGGTTTTGTTAGTCATTACTATGATTTTTATTGTTACTATTTGTGTTTCGCAATGCTGTCAAAAAAAATTCCGTTCTAATGTAATCATGTTAAAGTTGTTTCCATAGGGTATTACAATAGTCGGTTTGGTTGTTTGATGATGGTTTCAGCGAGCTGACAGCAATCGCCTCTAATCCATCGGCATAACAATCTCCGTCTCGACAACCCACAGACCCCCATTGAGATGCACAGGGATGGACTGTCGTAACTCTTGGCTTTACAATTTCAGTCATAGTTAGTCGTTGGTTTTTAAGGTAATCTGTATAGAATTTAATAGTTTATAAATTCTATAATTAGAAAACAATTAAGGTTAATACTCACAATATTTCTTAACGGTCATAGTTTATCCGTTAAAAAACATGCAAATATAGCGCTTAAGTGTTTAAAGAGCCTAATTTTTGCTGCTAAAATTTGTTAAATCGACAGGCAAGGTATTAGAGATTTTAAAGTAATCTGGAGAACTCAGAGTTATCAGAGAACTCAGAGTAATCAGAGATATCAGAGGGCTCGGGGTTGTCGGCCTTGAGTAATAAAAAAGAGCCGGCCGGGCGACATTGCTGTCATCCGGCCGGCTCCGTTAGAGGGGGCGGTTACCTACTCTCCCACTTTCGCAGTACCATCGGCGTGGTGAGGTTTAACTTCTCTGTTCGGAATGGGAAGAGGTGGAACCCTCACGCTATTGCCACCTTAGT
>CAMWQZ010000079.1 GCA_947176515.1 uncultured Bacteroidales bacterium
CATAGATGGGGTGTTAGAGGTAGTCTTTTCTTCGGTAAGTTTTGTGAAATACACCATATTGTCAGCCTCGTTAAATTCGCCGCCCGTATAGAACGCGCCGTATTGCGAAGCATCCATTTCAAACGGCAGGTAGAGGGTGTAGGGGCGGTCCTTGGTAAAGCTGCGGTTAACAGTGACGTTATTGGCAGTGAATGCATGCGGTATCTTCAGCAGCAGCTGGTTGTTGGTTGTTGTTGTCCCGTAGTTGATTACAAGATTCTCGCACTCATTACCTATCACAAGATTAGTTTTATTATCCGGCTCTCCTTCCACAACTTCGTTTACAAAAATCAGTGTCTCAGACTGGTTAGCTCGCAAACTATTAATGGAACTCGAGGAAACCGAACCAAGAACCAACGTTCGTAGGTTAGGAACATCTCTAATTTCATAAAAAATAACTTCCATAACATTACCAGCCTCTAAGCTGCTAAAGTTAATGTAGGTAAGTGAGGTGCAACCATCTAGGAAATCACCATCACTGGATACTTTCCCAGGATTAAAGTTGCTGAGATTAAGCGATTTCAGCGACGTGCACAACCTAAACATACTACTTATAAAAATCTTGTTTCCAGTGTTGAAGCTGCTGAGATCTAGTGAAGTCAGCGAATTGCAACCATTAAACATATAACCCATTTCTGTCACGTTTGCAGTGTTGAAGCTGCTGAGATCTAACGAAGTCAGCGAAGAGCAAATATTAAACATATAATTCATTCGGGTCACGTTTTCAGTGTTGAAGTTGCTGAGATCAAGTGAAGTCAGCGAAGAGCAAGCATTAAACATACCACTCATATCAGTCACATTTTCTGTGTTGAAGCTGCTGAGATCTAACGAACTCAGCGAAATGCACCCAAAAAACATTTGACTCATACTAGTAACGCTTTCAGTGTTGAAGCTGCTGACATCTAACGAACTCAGCGGATGGCACTCCCCAAACATAGCACTCATATCAGTCACGTTTGCAGTGTTGAAGCTGCTGACATCAAGTGAAGTCAGCGAATGGCAACCATAAAACATACCGTGCATATCAGTCACGTTTGCAGTGTTGAAGTACTGAAGGCCTTCAATTTCTTCCAACTTAGAAAAATTGTAAAACCAGTTACTGCAGCAAGTCGGTTTGAAATTTTTAAAAGACTCTTCGAATATTGCTTTTGTCACTTCTCCGATAGAATTATCGTCTACCCAAGCCGGATAAGCATAATGTTCATCTTTGCCCTCACCATAGTTAGGATCTATCTCCCAAAGTTTAGTGATTGTTTGGCCGTAGCTTGTGAGTTCTTGACCCACACTTAGTGTTTCGGATGATTCTAAAAAATGAAAGGACTTGTCACCCTCGCAATATACGGCATAGGGCGTTGCTGCCAAGGCCCTCATCCCCGAGGCGAGGAACAGCATGGCAATGATGGCAAATGAGATTTTTTTTCGCATGTTAGATTTTTTATAATTAGTATGGTTAGTTTATGGCGCGAAGATAAGTATAAAAATACAATTAAAAAAAGTCCTTTTCAGTCCTTTTTGATTTTAAATTTTTATTTCTGAGAGCCTCACACGAAGAAAATATGAAGTATGACTTATATTGGCACCATCGTCGCGGTTTTTTCGTATTTTGACCAGAGTACCATAGGGCCAAAGAGGTTAAGGGTTATCTTAGACATAAACCTCAACTCCTTTGGCTCTATGGCTCTTTGGTCTAAACATAAAAAAACGCGACGGTGGGGTTTTATTATTTGCCAAATTAAATCTTATAAACAGCGCGTTAGCGCAAGCTCGGCGTTTAGCCGGGGGTGAATGTTAGCCTGCCGCAAATGGCGCGCTTAGCGGCATGCAGCCGCAGGTTTGCGTGAATGACACCCCTCCCCACAAGCCGATGCCTCGCGTAGCGCGGCGCCTTTGCTGTATCAGACACCGGGCAGACAGAAAGACATAAAAACATAAAGAACAGATAAAAAAATTATCTGTATGTCTTTATGTCTAAAATAATCCTCAACCCCTTTGGCTCTATGGTACTCTGGTCAAAAATCGAATAAGTGTGAATTTTCTTTTAATAGATATAAATAATATGAGTGAAAGTTCATATCTTTGCAACAGACTTGTGCAAACACGCAAGCATCACTAATAACTAACCAATGGACTATAGTTTTCTTAAATTTTTATGCCTTCTTGGCGCCGTAGGTCTATTCCTCTATGGCATGAAGGTGATGAGTGAAGGATTGCAGAAAGCCGCGGGCGACCGTCTGCGTGGTATCCTCTCGGCAATGACCAAAAATCGTTTTACAGGCACACTGACCGGCTGCGCTATCACAGCTTTGATTCAGAGTTCGTCGGCCTCAACAGTGATGGTGGTCAGCTTCGTAAACGCCGGATTAATGACCCTGTCACAGTCTATGGCAGTTATCATGGGTGCCAACGTCGGTACAACGTTCACGGCGTGGATTATAGCCCTATTCGGATTCAAGATGGACATTGCGGCAGTGACGCTACCGCTCATTGGCCTCGCAGTTGTCCTACTACTTACTAATAAGAGCAAAGCCAAGTCATTAGGCGAATTCCTAATAGGTTTCTCCTTCCTATTCATGGGTTTGAGCATGATTAGCGACAATGTGCCCGACCTACAGAGCAACCCCGAAATGTTTGCAGTCCTGAAAAATTACGCTTCGATGGGCATCCCGTCGATTCTGATTTTTGCCTTGGTCGGCGTGGTTGTCACAATGGTCATCCAATCGTCAGCCGCTACATTTGCAATTACTCTTATAATGTGTAGTAAAGGCTGGATTACCTTCGACCTCGCCTGCGCATTGGTGCTTGGTAGTAATATCGGTACAACTATTACTCCAATTCTTGCATCATTGAGCGGTAATACCGCTGCAAAACGCACGGCGATGGGCCACTTGCTCTTTAACTTGCTGGGAACTGTTTGGTGTCTGGCTATTTTTGTGCCATTCGCCGATTTCAACGCATGGCTTACAGAGGCTATCGGACAGGGTGACCCCACTCAGCTCTACCGCTATGTGTCTAATCTCGAGGTGACTAATCCTGATATCTATAACCATTTGTTTGACAACTCACTTCCCCAAGGTCACGAAGCTTTGGTAAACATTATGAAGATGCAGACAAGTGTGTCCTTCGGCCTCTCAATCTTCCACACCACTTTCAACCTTGTCAACCTATCAATTATGATATGGTTTACCAATCTTTATGTTAAGATTGTAGAGCGTCTGGTACCGGCCAAGAAACACGGTGAGGACGACGAGTTCACACTCAAATTTATCTCTCGCGGTCTTCTCAATGCTTCCGAACTCAATATCGCACAGGCTGAAAAAGAGATGGCGCTGTATGCCGAGCGCGTCGGCAGGATGATGGATATGGCCCAAGATTTGGTCCACACCAAGGATGGCAGCGAAGACTTTACCAAACTCTATTCGCGACTGGAAAAATATGAAGATATCTCTGACCGCATGGAACTCGAGATTGCCCATTACCTTAACCGATGCGCCGAAGGCCGCCTCTCTAATGAAGGTAAACTTCATATTGCCGCGATGCTTAACATCGTCAGCGAAATTGAGAGCATAGCCGACTGCTGTATGGGCGTAGGCAAGATTCTTGAGCGCAAGCAACAAAGCAGCGTAACATTCAACGAGGAAATCTATCACAACATCGACGCCATGTATGTTTATGTCAAAGATGCAATGCGCCTGATGATTAACCAGCTCCAGAATGTCGAAAACGTCGGCGAACGCAGACTTATTGATTCATACAACAAAGAGCGTGAAATCAACAATATGCGTAACGTGCTCCGTAGCACTAATATCGAGAATATCAACGACAAGCATTATGAATATCAGGCCGGTATCTACTACATGGATATCGTAGGCGTACTCGAAAAGACAGGCGACTATATAATCAACGTCGTTGACACTATCCGCGATCAGTTCCGCCACATCAAAGCATAACACTACTCAACGAAAATAATTTTTCAAAACAAAATTAACACAAATCGGTTACTGTCTTTTATGATTATAAGGATTTATCTACCTTTGCAGAAATCATCACATCTCTTGTAATCAAAATGTCAGTAACCGCACTCGGTAAAATAGTTGTAGTAGACAGTGACGAAAATATCTCGTCACTGCTCAGCGTCAACCTCGGCAGCGAGGGCTATGAGGTCGTGGTATATAACAACGCCGACGGAGTTGCTTCATCTGACCTGTCGGGAGTTAGACTCATTTTGGCCGACGCCATGGACGGCGTTTATACCGGCCTCAAACTCTTGCAAGACATCAAAAGCAATCCTACCACAAGCCATATTGGGTTCATATTGTGCTCTATGCACGATAGCGAACGACTTATCATCGAGGCTCTTGACGCCGGTGCAGATGACTACATAATCAAACCATTCTCGCTCCGCGAACTTGTGGCGCGCGCCAAAGCCGTCATCCGTCGTCATGCGCGACACATTGGCCCGACCTCTCAAGGGACGACTCTGAAGTTCCACACGCTTACGCTCGACCTTATGACAAAACGAGCAACCGATGGCGACACCGTGCTGACCCTCACCAAAACCGAATATTCGATTCTTGAACTTCTACTCAAGAATATGAACAACTACGTGTCACGTGCAGAGATATATAAGAATGTTTGGAAAGACGCACTCGACAAATCAAACGACCGTATTGTCGACACAAATATCTCGCGCCTTCGCAAAAAATTAGGAGACCTCGGCTCCCACCTCGTCAATCGTTCTGGCCTTGGCTACATGATGAAACTCTAAGGCAAAACGGCCTCCTGCCTTAAATCAATCATAATTTCAACCAAAGTTAAATAAATCGACCCGTAACGCTATCCGGGTTTACAGCTATATCTGCCGGAAGGCCGGCGGCAACTATACGTCCGCCTGACTCGCCTCCACCCGGTCCCATATCAATGATATAATCGGCATTGCGGATAACATCGAGATCATGCTCGATAACCACTATGGTAGCACCCAAATCAATAAGGTGCTGAAACACCTCGATTAGCTTTCTGACATCAAGCGGATGCAGTCCGATAGTAGGTTCGTCAAACACAAATAACGTGTCGCTCTGCTCTCGCCCCATCTCTGTTGCAAGTTTAAGTCTCTGCGCCTCTCCCCCCGATAAGCTTGGCGTGGCTTCTCCAAGAGTGAGATAACCGAGACCGAGGTTGTTGAGCGTTGACAGTCGCGACGCAACAGTCTTATGAGTCGCGCACTCTTCAATCGCCTGCTCGATATCATCGTCCATAAGTTGAGGCAATGACACAGGGTAGCCTGCCGAACTGGGAATGTGGATTGACCATGCAGTCTTATTATAACGCGACCCCTTACACTCCGGGCATGGGATATCGACATCTGGCAGGAACTGCACGTCAAGGCTAACCGTTCCCGTGCCGTCACACACAGGGCAACGCAGGCTACCAGTATTATAAGAGAAGTCTCCGGCTTTAAAACCCTGAGCCTTTGCCTCGGGCGAGCGCGCGAATATCTTGCGCAATTCATCATGGATATTGGCATAAGTCGCCACCGTCGACCTCACATTAGCCCCAATCGGCGTAGAATCAATCAGCTTCACATGCTTTATGCCGGGGGCGTCAACTGAGATAACATGCTCCGGCATAGCAGTGCCGTCAAGCTTAGCCTGCAGACCGGGCACAACGCTTTCGAGCACCATAGTGGTTTTGCCCGACCCCGACACGCCAGTGACTACCGTTAGACGCCCTTTCGGTATCTTTATGTCCAACGGCTTGACAGTGTGGATGGCCGATGTATGGATGTCGATTGAGCCGTTTTCAAATATCTGATTGGGGGAGACTGCCGGCCTCAACCTTTGTTCGCCCTCGCCTGACAGAAACGGACCAATCTTTGATTGCGGATTACACTCGATTTCGCTTATCGTGCCTTCGGCAATGATTCTGCCTCCCTTGGCCCCGGCTCCCGGCCCGAGTTCTACGAGCCAGTCAGCGTCGCGGAGTATCTGGGTATCATGGTCGACGAGCACGATTGAGTTTCCGTCAGAAATCAAGTCGTGCATCACTCCTTTCAGACCGTTGATGTTTGCCGGGTGCAAACCAATTGACGGTTCGTCGAGCACATATAGTATGCCCGAAGTGGGGTTTAATAATACAAGCGCCAGCTGGGTGGGCTGGGGGTGGGC
>CAMWQZ010000080.1 GCA_947176515.1 uncultured Bacteroidales bacterium
AAGCAGCCCTTTCGACCAACTACATAAAGGAATCGGATATAGAGACTCTTAAGGAATGGCGTAAAGACCCGGCCAACTGGATGCCCGTCCGTAATCTCGACTAATTATCGGAACTTACTTATGGCAGAATACAGAAGCAAAGCTGTGACGGTCGGACGTTCAGCCCAATACATAGCCGATAAGTTTGCTGATTTATCATCCTTTGGCACTGCGCTCGACGCTATGCCCGAGTCTGAGCGCGCAAAGATTGGTGATGTGAAGTTTGAAAAGGACTCTATCACAATTGATACAAAGCAGGTTGGCACAATTAGCTTTAAAGTAACCGAGCGCACGCCCAAACGCGTTGTAATGAATGCAGTCGGTTCTCCCGTGCCCCTTGACCTATGTGTCAATCTCACGCCGCTTGGTGACGAATCAACCGAAATTGTAACGTCGATTGATGTTGAGATTCCGGCTATGCTGCGTCCGTTAATTGGCGGTGCAATGCAGAAGGCAGTCGACCAGTTCGGAGCCTTAATGGCTAAGCTCAACGCATAATTACAGATAAAACAAGAAGAGTGAAAAATGAAGAATTAAATTTACATTCTTCATTTTTCACTCTTAATTATACATTAAAATATTTCTCCTCAAAAAATATTCTCCTCAGAATGTTCAGAAAAATTCTTGTCTCATTTTGCATATTCGCAGCCATGCTTATCTCTACAGGCTGTGATCATCTTGATAACCAACGCATCCCTCCGGCGCCGGTCAATATTTCATTTGCCACTGTCGGAGACTGGAACGTCCAAGGTATCGGTGGAGCGCTTGACCATAAACGCTTTATCAAAGACGAGCTTTTACCGCCTGACTATCATTATTCCGCAATTTCAGCTACTGGTTTTGGTGGCGTGTTGCTTGTTGGCGACGTAAACGGAGTGCCGGTGGCATATGACCTGTCGTGTCCTGTCGAGTGTAAACGCGATATACGTATTTTTGTGAATACGGATAAAATGGTTGGGGAGTGTCCTAAATGTCATAGCACATATGATATCTTTTCACTTGGTGGACATCCCCTCACAGGCGAGGCTGCTCATGAAGGCTATGGCTTGCGTCAGTATCACGTAGGTCCCAGTTCGGGAAGCTATATGCTGGTAAGTAATTGATGTTACGTTTATTCAGCGGTTTTACATTCGCAATGTTCGCCATTTGGGTCGAGCAGACCGACGATATATGCGTCGTTGTCTTCAATTAGCGTAGTCAAATGTTCACCATAAGCCTCATAATCGCAGATTGGAGCCTTTGCCGCACCAGACTCGGCTGCGGCTTTAGCTATTGCCGGAGCAACCGTTTTCAGTAATCTTTTATCAAAAGGCTTTGGCAGGATGTAATCGGCACCAAATTTTAGCGATTCAACTCCATAAGCCATACAAAGCGATTTTGGTACAGGCTGTTTTGCCAATGAAGCGATTGCCCTTGCTGCGGCTACCTTCATTTCCTCATTGATTTCGGTCGCGCGGCAGTCAAGTGCGGCACGGAATATATATGGGAAGCCAAGCACATTGTTAATCTGGTTAGGGTAGTCTGAGCGGCCGGTTGCAAATATGAGGTCTTTGCGTGTTGCCATCGCCTTTTCGTAGGAGATTTCGGGATTGGGGTTGGCAAGGGCGAAAACTATGGGTTTTGGTGCCATCGAGAGTAACATTTCTGGAGTGACAACGTCTGCGACAGAAAGGCCGAGGAAAACGTCTGCGTCCTTTAGGGCGTCAGCAAGTGTCTCGATGTGGCGTTCGGTTGCAAATTCACGTTTTTGCTCGTTTACATCAGTACGTGAAGTTGTGACTACACCCTTGCTGTCACACATCACTATATTTTCTTTCTTGACACCGAGATGAGTGTAAAGACGGGTGCAAGATATAGCTGCGGCGCCAGCACCATTAACAACGACTCGCACGTCTGCAACATCCTTACCTTGAATTTCGAGCGCATTAAGCAGTGCGGCACCGCTAACTATCGCTGTGCCGTGCTGGTCATCATGCATTACAGGTATGTCACATTCTTTTTTGAGTTTGTCTTCGATTTCAAAACATTCCGGAGCCTTGATATCCTCGAGGTTAATGCCTCCGAATGTCGGTGACAAAGCTTTGACGATTGAAACAAAGCGGTCAGGGTCGTGTTCGTCAATCTCTATATCATAGCAATCGAGGCCGGCAAAGATTTTGAAAAGCAAAGCCTTGCCTTCCATTACTGGCTTAGACGCAGCGGCTCCGATGTTGCCGAGTCCGAGGACGGCAGTGCCGTTTGATATTACGGCGACAAGGTTGGCTTTGTTAGTGTATAGGTAAGCGTCTTCCTTGTCTTTTTCAATCTCTTGACACGGGTATGCAACACCCGGAGAATATGCAAGCGACAGGTCGTCAGGATGAGACGTTGCCTTGGTTGCAACTGTTTCAATTTTACCGGGCATCGGGTAGCGATGATATTTTAAAGCTTCTTGTTTTAAATCTTTAGACATATATGATGATGTTTTATGTTTTGTTATATCGTTATTAGAATAACGACCAATCATTAAGTTGTGTTTAATCTCTGACAAAATTACAAAAAAGCATCGAATGGTTTTGCTCCTTTAACTCTATTTATCCATTCAGAAATATCTCGTGCCGGTCACTCAAACTATCTCAGATATTTTAGCTATTAATCCAGAAATTTATGTATTTTTGCAGCGGTAAAATTTTTGAACGCTATGTTGGAAATTAGTGAAATATTTAATGCGGCTGCAGTGCTAAAAGGTGTTGCACGCAAGACAGCTATCATCCCGGCTCCGCGCATCAACCCTGAGTCGGAAGTGTATCTGAAAACAGAGAATCTACAGCTTACAGGCTCGTTCAAACTCCGTGGTGCATACTATAAAATTTCTCAGCTCACTGATGAGGAGAAAGCGCGCGGTGTGATAGCTTGCTCTGCCGGAAATCATGCTCAGGGCGTGGCGCTCGGAGCTACTCACAATGGCATTAAATCTTTGATTTGTCTCCCTGCCGGGGCTCCAATGTCGAAGATTGAGGCTACTAAAAATTATGGTGCAGAGGTTTGTCTTGTGCCAGGCGTGTATGATGATGCTTATGCTAAGGCTATTCAGTTGCGCGACGAATTTGGTTACACCTTTATTCATCCGTTCGACGACCCTAAAGTGATAGCCGGACAAGGCACCATTGGTCTTGAGATTCTTGAGCAGATGCCAGATGTAGAGGCCGTTATCGTGCCTATTGGTGGTGGAGGTCTTATCTCAGGCGTAGCTTTCGCGATTAAGACACTAAGACCTGAAATCAAAGTCTATGGCGTTCAGTCGTCGGGTGCTCCGTCGATGGCCGCCTCTCTTCAGGAAGGTGCAATCCAGCATCTTAACAGCGTTTCTACAATTGCTGACGGTATTGCAGTTAAAGAGCCTGGCGTAAATACATTCGAACTTTGTAACCGATATGTTGACGAGGTCGTGACCGTTAGCGACGAAGAGATTGCAGCTGCTATTCTTGCTCTCATCGAACAGCAGAAACTTGTTGCTGAAGGCGCTGGTGCGGTTTCAGTTGCCGCAGCAATGTTCAACAAAGTTCCCATCAAGGGTAAGAAGACTGTTTGCTTGGTTTCGGGCGGTAATATCGACGTGAATACTCTGAGCCGCGTAATCACCCGTGGTCTCTCGAAGAGCGGACGTAACTATTCATTTATTATTGACCTCGACGACAAGCCCGGTCAGTTGTCAGGTGTCTGCAATGTCGTGGCTCAGCAGGGCGGCAATGTGATTTCGGTTGCTCACGAACGTATCAACAGCAGTTCGGCAATCAACGGTTGCACAATCCGCATGGAGCTTGAGACTCGCGACCATGATCACATCGCCGATATCCGAAAAGCGTTGACAGACGCTGGCTATAAAGTGGTTAATTAATCTCTACATGTAAATGTAATGAGAAAAATCATTATGCATATCACTGCGCTTACCGCGATTGCGGTTTGCGCAGTGAATTTTTTTGTGTCCTGTGAGGATAGTTCAACTCAGTGTGTGACTATCTCAAAAGCCCGTTTGTTAGACAAACTTAAAGGAGGCTGGGCAGGACAGACTATAGGAGTCAGCTATGGGGCGCCAACAGAGTTTCGCTATCAGGGGCGTGTGATTGCCGACTCGATTGATATTCCGTGGGGTGACCCCGATTACATATGTGATTGGATGACAAAATTTCCTGGCCTCTATGACGACGTATATATGGATCTCACTTTTGTTGAGACCTATGACCGTCTCGGTATCGACGCGCCTGTCGATTCGCTCGCCAGTGCGTTCGCCCATGCTGGCTATAATTTGTGGGAGGCAAATCAGACAGCGAGATACAATATACTCAACGGCATAATGCCGCCACAATCAGGCCATTGGAGAAATAATCCTCATGCTGATGACATTGATTTTCAGATTGAAGCAGACTTTGCTGGATTGATGAGTCCTGGTATGCCTAATACGGCTGCGACTATCTGTGACAACGTAGGCCACATTATGAACTATGGCGACGGATGGTATGGTGGTGTCTATATGGCGGCGATGTATTCTCTCGCATATGTCAGCGACAGCGTGGAGTATGTTGTTACTGAAGCCTTGAAATGTATACCGGACAGCAGCCGTTATCACCGTTTGATTTCAGATGTGATAAATGTCTACCATGATAATCCCGATGATTGGAAAGCAGCCTGGCAGCGGTGTGCTGACCATTGGGATGTTACCCTGGGGTGTCCTACAGGCGCATATGTGCCTTATAATATTGATGCCGCTCTTAACAGCGCTTATGTCGTCATAGGTCTTCTTTATGGCAAAGGCGACTTCGGGAGGACAATTGACATTGCCACCCGGTGTGGCCAGGACTCAGACTGCAACCCTGCTTCAGCCGGAGGTATTCTCGGCACCATACTTGGTTATGAGAATATCCCTGCTCAATGGCTTGAGCCGCTCCAAAGGGCAGAGAATATGACTTTTGCATATACTTCAAGCTCTCTTAAAGATACATATGCAAAGAGCTTTAAGCAGGCCCTGCAAGTCATTGAGCGCAATGGAGGCAAGGTGAAGGATGATGATGTGATAATCAGATGTCAGATACCTCGCCCCGTACGCTTCGAACAAAGTTTCGGCGGATTGATTCCCTTGAGAAAGACGGCATATATGCAAGTACTTAACGACTCGACCCTTCATGCTCCTATTGAAGCTAATGCTATAGTAGTGACTGGTGCGGTCAGCAATGGGGGAGAGCCTGACTATATAGCCGAAGTCGAGGTTAAGATTGATGACAATGTAGTAGAGATTGTTAAAATGCCAGCCGATTTTGCGACGCGTAAATATGATGTTTATTGGAACTATAATCTTGACGGCGCACCTCATACACTCTCTCTTCGCCTCTTAAATCCTAATGCCAGCAACTTTGTAAAGGTCTACTCGGTTTTTGAGCAGCGGAAAAGCGATGAATGAAAGTCTGGCAGATACAATTTTTAACCCGTAATTATCGTTATAATAATTGTTATTACAAGTCTCGAAAACAAAAAATTAATAGATATGAAAAGATTTTTCAAACCGGTCATAGCCACTTTGATGGCAGCGGCGTGTGTGTGTGGAGCTTCGGCTGCCGACCCATATAAGGTGAGAGTGCAACTTAGCGAAGATGAGGAAGGCGCAATGGTCTATATGATTAATTTTGATACTAAGACCAAAATCGACTCAGTAATCGTCGCCGATAAGGTTGCGATGTTTAAAGGTTCGATTGATGAACCTGTTCTTGCCCGAATCCTGCTCGATGGGCAGCCGGCTGGAACGTTTATTCTCGAGTCTGGTTCAATTGTGGTTGATCCGATGAAGGGTAGGGTATTTGGCAGTATGCTCAATGATAAGTTGGCCGAGTTTGGTTCAGCTTCTTCGGCGATGGCAGAGCGATATAGTGCGACTGACGATATCGAAGCCAAGAAGCAGATTTATGAGGAGTATTCAAATCTTGTCAATACTACCATGGCTGACAATATAGACAATCCCTTGGGCTATTATCTGTTTATTGATAGTGCGTCGGGTATGGACATTGACGAGTTTAACGGATGGCTCAAAAAATACCCCGAACTTGCTAATTATCCTGTCTCTTTTAGACATCTCCGAGCCCACGAGACAAGAGGCATGGGAGTTGGGATGTGGTGTCTGTGAAAA
>CAMWQZ010000081.1 GCA_947176515.1 uncultured Bacteroidales bacterium
TTACTATATTGTGCCACTCGGTGCGTTCGGGAATCTCAGCTCCGTTTTCGGCGCGCCTTGCCGGCTCGTTAGTGGCGAGAGAAAACGAAGCGACCGGGCGTCGCTCTATATAGCGTAACTGAGGGTCTGCGCCAACATTACCCATTAATATAACCTTATTCATCTGTCAACAAGAGCTTATGATTAAGAAATTGATGTGCAAAATTACGGCTTTACGGCGAATTTTTCGAAGATTTTTTGATGAAAGTTTTGCCACATTAAGAATAATGCCTAAATTTGCAAGCCATTACGATTTCTTCGCCTTACCAGCGAGAAAACAATAAGTTGATCAACAAAAAATAGCATACAAAAATGAAAAAAGACATTCACCCTTCAAATTATCGTGAAGTAGCATTCAAGGATATGTCAAACGAAGAAGTGTTCATCACTCGTTCGACAATTGCAACCAAAGAGACTATCGAAATCGATGGAACTACCTATCCTTTGGTAAAGCTTGAAATCACCAGCTCTTCTCACCCTTTCTTTACTGGTAAGCAGAAACTCGTCGATACTGCAGGTCGCGTTGACAAGTTCATGAGCCGTTACGGTAACCGCAACAAGAAGTAATCAGAGCTTAACAGCCAAACGCATAAAAGCGAAATCCTTGACGAAGGGTTTCGCTTTTTCGTTAATATATGGCAAAATATTGCTTGGCTAATAGAACAGTGACGGGTTGGAATGCAACAAGGGCTGCCGCGGAATGAACCGGGCAGCCCTTGTTGCGCTTCAAGATGGACTCGAACCAACGACCCTCTGATTAACAGTCAGATGCTCTAACCGACTGAGCTATTGAAGCAGGATTTGACTACCCCCTCTGAGGTTTTGCGATGCAAAATTAGAGCTAAATTTTGACATACGCAACATCTTTGACAAATTTCTTTCAAAAAAATGTACTTGTCGCAAAATTTGACGCCAATGCACACTATCTACGTAACCCTGCAGATTGCTAATTTTATCTCTGCCGGTTAGGGAATATGGACTGAGATATAAGTGAAAAAATATTTTTTTAATCCTTTTTGGCGCTTGCGCGTTATGTTAATTGAGACAGAATGATTAATTTCGCGTTTCACCTACAAAGGTATACCTACGATATGAAAAAAATACTCATTGCCATTGCCTCGTGTTTAGCAATAATGACGCTTGGCGCAAAAACATCGACTACGCGCAGCAGCAAAACTGATATATCGCGAAATCTCCAGATTTTTAACGCGATATATAAGGAACTGCAGACTAATTATGTTGACTCTATAGACGCTGATGCCACGATGCAGACAGCTATACGCGCCATGTTAGGCACGATTGACCCTTATACAGAATATTATCCTGCGGATAATCAAGATGAAATTACATCGATTTCAGCCGGACAATATGCAGGCATCGGATCGGTAATTTTGAAGCGAGACAATGGGGTTATAATCCATCGTCCGCAGTGGGACACTCCTTCGCGTAATGCCGGGGTGCGTCACGGCGATGTTATCCTCGCTATTGATGGATGGCAGGTGACTCCAGATGCCGATGTTACTGAGGTTAGTAAGCGACTCCGTGGTCAGGCTGGCACTCTTGTTAAAGTGGATGTCAAGCGTCCATATACCGAAGACTCATTACTGAGCTTCGATATAGTGCGTGGGGCCATCAAGGTTGATCCACTGCCGTGGTTTGGCATGCTTGACGATAGCATAGGTTTTATCAAACTCACAACTTTTAACGAAAGTAGTGCTGAGGCGGTGAAGGATGCCGTAATTTCACTGAAAACTAACCCTGGCCTGAAAGGCATTATCCTCGATTTACGCGATAATGGTGGCGGCTTGCTCGAAAGCGCAGTGCAGATTGTTGGTAATTTTGTGGATAAAGGTACTGAAATAGTCCGTACAAAATATAGTGACTCGACTAATGTAAAGGTATATCGCACCCCCAAAAAGCCTATCGACACCAAAATTCCTCTTGCAGTCCTTATCAATGACGGAACGGCTTCGGCGGCAGAAATTGTGTCGGGTTCACTGCAGGATCTTGACCGCGCCGTGGTCATAGGTCAGCGGTCTTTTGGCAAGGGGTTAGTGCAGAGTACTCTTAGAGTGCCCTACGACGGACTGTTTAAAGTTACCGTGGCAAGATATTATATCCCAAGCGGACGACTAATCCAGGCAATTGATTATAGCCACCGTGACGAGAACGGCCGCGTGACGCGTATACCAGATAGTCTGACCACGGTGTTCCACACCAAGCATGGACGAGAGGTCCGCGACGGAGGCGGTATCACCCCAGATGTAAAGGTCGAGACTCCCGATGGTAATAGGCTTCTCTATAATATTGTCGGCGACTTCTGGTCGTTTGACTTTGCAAATCAGTATGCCGCACTCCACGATAGTGCGTCAATCGGTGACCCTACTGCATTTGTGGTAACAGACACTATTTTTGAAGAGTTCAAGAAATTTATTAATCCTGATAAATTCAAATACGACCGACTCTGTGAGAGCGGTATAAAGTATCTGCGCGATGCAGCAAAAAGTGAGGGTTATATGAATGACAGCGTTTCTGCAGAATTTGACCGACTGGAGGCAATGTTAAAGCACGATTTGAATCATGACCTCGACCATAATAAGACTGCCATTGTTGAAATTCTCGATACCGAGCTCGCCGACCGATATTTCTCAGACGGCGAACTGGTGAGACGTTCGGTTACTCGTGGAGATGCAGAGGTCGATTCGGCGAGGGTTATATTATCCAGTCCTGCGCGCTATAAATCGATATTAAAGCAGAAATGACGCTTGATCAACTTTTCGCGCTCTTTGCCACACAGGCAAGGAGCAAGGCTCTTGCGGCTATAAGCCGCAACAAGAGAGCCCAGCTTTATGGATTGGCAGGGTCGTCAGCGGCTATGGCTCTATGTGCAATGAAATCATCGTCTGAAGTGCCTATGCTTGTAATAGGAGATTCGGCTGATGATGCAGGTTATCTATACTTCGACCTTGTGCGTCTGATGGGGGAAGAGGCAGTGGCTATGTTGCCGTCAGGATATAAACGGGATATTAAATATGGTCAGGCTGACGAGCCGGCGAGAGTGCTTCGCACCGAAACGCTCAATCGTATTGCCGACAAGCGTGGCCTGAAGTTTGTGGTCTCATACCCCGAAGCGCTTGCCGAAAAAGTTGCAACGCGCAAGTCAATCAATGAGCACACGATACATTTTACACGCGGCTCAGAGTGCGATATGACCGAAACTGAAAAATGGCTGCGAGCCAATGGTTTCACAGAGGTGGATTATGTCTATGAGCCCGGACATTTTGCTATCCGAGGTTCGATACTCGATATATTTGGTTATTCCAACGAATTACCATATCGCATCGACTTCTTCGGTGACGAAATTGACTCAATCAGGTCGTTTAATATTGAAACCCAGTTGTCGGAGGAGCGTTTTGATGAAATTGCCGTAACGTCAAATGTCGCGCTTCTCGCATCCGGTCAGTCGCTGCTTGACTATATTGATTCGTCAACGGTTATTGCGGTCCGCGATTTGATTTTCACTGTAGAGCGTATCAAAGCTATCGCTGCTACGGAGTTTTCTCAGTCGGCCATGATTGCCGAAGAGGGCGATAAACATGCAATGGATCAGGTTATCGACGGTGAGGAGTTTGCGCGTCACATCGAACATTTCAAGTTACGCGAGTTTTCGGCGTCAGCAACTGCTGATAGTAGCGCAAAGGCGTCGCTCGGATTTGATTGTTCGCCACAAGGAGTATATCATAAAAATTTTGACCTGATCAGTGAGTCATTCAAACGTCTTATAGACGAAGGCTACACATTATATATATTAAGCGACAACGAAAAACAGATTGATCGTCTGCGCGCGATATTTGATGACCGAGGTGACAAGATAGAGTTCACTCCTGTCAATGCTACGCTTCATGAAGGTTTTGTCGACCATCTCGCCAAGATATGTGTATTCACTGATCATCAGATTTTTGACCGTTTCCATAAATACACGCTGAAAAGCGACCGCGCTCGCTCCGGCAAACTTGCATTATCGCTTAAAGAACTGAGTCAGATTGAAGTTGGAGACTATATCGTACATGTTGACCACGGCGTGGGAACGTTTGCCGGGTTGTTACGCACTGACGTTGGCGGGCGTACCCAGGAAATGATCAAGCTGGTCTACAAAAACAATGATATAATATTCGTATCTATTCACGCACTCCACAAACTCGCTAAATACCGAGGCAAAGAGGGTGTGCCACCCAAAATCGACAGAATTGGTTCGGGCGCATGGAACAAGGTCAAGGAGCGCACAAAGTCGAAACTAAAAGACATCGCGCGCGACCTAATCCGACTGTATGCAGCCCGAAAGGAAGAAAAAGGTTTTGCTTTTTCGCCAGACAGCTATCTTCAGCAGGAACTTGAAGCATCTTTTGTTTATGAAGACACCCCCGACCAGTTGACGGCTACTCAAGCTGTAAAGGCCGACATGGAGAGTGAGCGCCCTATGGATCGCCTGATATGTGGCGATGTAGGTTTTGGTAAGACAGAGGTGGCTATCCGAGCAGCGTTTAAGGCTGCCACAGATGGCAAGCAGGTTGCAGTTTTGGTGCCAACAACAGTGCTTGCCTACCAACATTACAATACGTTTAGCGAGCGACTCAAGGAGTTTCCGGTACGCATCGACTATCTTTCGCGCGCACGAAGCCCCAAACAGGTTAAGGAAATACTCGCCGACCTCGAAGCCGGTAAGATTGACATTATTATCGGCACCCATAAACTTATAGGCAAGGGTGTCAAGTTTAAAGATCTTGGTTTACTTGTTATTGACGAGGAACAGAAATTTGGCGTAGCGGTAAAAGAAAAGCTCAAACAGCTTAAAGTCAACATCGACACTCTGACGATGAGCGCTACCCCGATACCGCGAACGCTTCAATTCTCTCTCATGGGTGCGCGTGATCTCTCGGCAATCAATACGCCTCCGGCTAACCGCTATCCTATTGTTACATCGGTGACAGCTCTTAGTGATGACATCGTTAGCGAGGCCATCAATTTTGAGTTGTCGCGAAATGGCCAGGTGTTCTTTATCAACAACCGTATCGAGGGTCTATATGATCTCGAAGCGATGATTAAGCGCTTGGTGCCTGACGCGCGCACAGTTGTGGCTCACGGGCAGATGCCACCCGAAAAACTCGAAAAAGCAATTGTTGATTTTGCCGCCCATGACTACGATGTGCTTCTCGCCACAACAATCGTCGAGAGCGGTATCGACATGCCAAACGTCAATACCATTATAATTAACAATGCCCAGAATTTCGGTCTCAGCGAACTCCATCAGTTGCGTGGACGAGTAGGGCGCAGTTCGCGCAAAGCATTCTGCTATCTAATGGTGCCACCTCAGTTGCCTCTCACGCCAGTGGCGCGTCGCAGGCTTCAGGCTATCGAAAGTTTCTCAGACCTCGGAGCCGGGATACACATCGCTATGCAAGACCTTGACATCCGCGGAGCCGGAAATCTTTTGGGTGCAGAGCAGAGCGGATTTATAGCTGATTTGGGTTACGAGACATATCAAAAAATTTTGAAAGAGGCCGTGACCGAACTTCGTACAGAGGAATTTGGCGGAGTGCTAACTGCCGACGTCAATACTGTGCCGCAAGATGATGCCGAGCCCGAATATGTTGCAGATTGTGTTATCGAAAGTGATCTTGAGTTGTTGCTTCCGGCGTGGTACGTTCCACAGGAGAGTGAACGCATATCTCTCTATCAGGAACTTGACAGCATAGAGCGCGAACTCGACCTAAAAGCATTTCGTTCTCGGCTCGAAGACCGTTTTGGTAAGCTGCCTAAAGAGACAATCGAACTGCTGCGCATTCCTCGGCTGCGTCGCCTCGCCCGTCGATTAGGTATTGAAAAGGTCGTTATAAAGCAATCGGTGATGTATCTTTATTTTGTTGGAGATAACAACGTTGCCTATTATCAGTCGCCTATGTTCGGACGTCTGCTCAACTATCTTCAGCAGAATCCTCGCCGTGTGAAAATCAGAGAGCGTAACGGACGGCGGAGTTTTGCCATTAGCGATGTCGATACGGTCGAGGCAGCGGTTGATATACTCCAAAAGGTAATATCACTTGACGCAATATGATATTGTAGACATGACTC
>CAMWQZ010000082.1 GCA_947176515.1 uncultured Bacteroidales bacterium
GTGCATTGGCATTTCAGTCGTGCGATAAAGCATCACAAGTGATACCAAGGTGAGCGCACAGAGGGGATAAGTATAGCCATACAACCCAAAGTGGGTCACGACTCCGCAACCAATGACTGATGCGGTTGCCAGTGTTATCCAGATAAGCTTCTGAGTCATTTCAGGCCGAATTTTTCCATGCGTCGGTATAGCGACTGTCGGGTTATGCCTAAAAGCTGGGCGGCTGAAGTAAGATTGCCGTCAGACTGCCGCAGAGCTTTTTCGATGGCCTGGCGCTCGGTGTTGTCGAGAGAGTCGACTTTTTCAGAATCCTTGGCTTTCTCGGCAGCCGCGAGAGCTTTGCGTATTTTTGCCATGAAATCGCGGTTTGCCCACGGCTTGGTGACAAAGTCAACAGCGCCATATTTCATACCCTCTACTGCGAGTGGCACCGTCGCCCATGCTGATATAAGTATTATAGGTGTAGTTGGGGCAAGTATTCTGAATTTTCGCAGTATCTCGATGCCTTGCTGACCTGTTGTCGACAAGGTGAGATTCATATCGAGTATCGCCAAATCGACATTGCCGCGCCGCATCGCTGCCACCGCGTCGGCCTCGGTTGCAACGGCTTCATATTCGAAGCCGGCCTGCCGCAACATAAGCCCAATAGAGAGCCTTATCGTCTGGTCATCGTCAACAATCAGTATCATGCGGCGAAGTTAATCAAAATTTATGTATTTTTCAAAATCGACGTTGATGTCGCCGCCTGACGCATAGTCGTGTAGAGTCAGCGAGCGAATCTGATACCAATAATTCCAGAATTTATAAAGTTGGTTGATGTATTCACGACGAGAATTGTCCTTGCTCACGCGTGAGTCATTAAGCTCGAGAGTCGCCAACATACCGATAAGATAAGTTTCGACGTTGGTGTGGTAGCGTCGCGCGGCAATTTCAGCAGCCCTTATCGAGAGGTCAAGTTGCTGCTGTTGGTTAGTAAAACGCTCGACGAGGATAAAAATATTCTGATTAAAATTCATTGTCTCGCGGTTGATGCGGCTTTGGGTCACACGGCGTTTGCTTTCGGCAACTTTAACTTTGCCGCGGCGTTTACCCCAGTCGACGAGCGGCAGCGAAACGCCGATCGAGGCAACCTCGTTGGCGCGCAGGCGCTTGTAAGCGCCGTTGATGTCGTTGTCAGTGCCGGTATAGCCGAGTTGGACAAAGAGCTCTATTTCGCGCAAGTCGCCTTTAGCCTTGGCTACGTCATAGTCAGCTTCAAGCTGGAGGCGGAGCATATTTTTTGCAAACTTATTGTTGGCAAGAGCATGGTCGAGGGCGTCGCGGAAGTCAATATCTGCGCGAGGCACCTCCTCGGGGATTATCGGGATGATGTCGACATCTTCGCCAAGGTCGAGGAATGTGCGGAGGCGGAACATGTCAGATTTCAGTTCGCTGAGATTGTCGGTGAGCGCAGATTGGGCGTCGATGACGTTGAGCTCCATCTGCAAGAGGTCGTTCTGGCTAATCATGCCCATCTCGCGCTTCTCCTGGGCTACGGCGTAGAGACGCTCGGCATTCTCGAGGTTCTGACGTGAGATTTCTACGTTTTCACGGCTCATCAGCAGGGTGAAATAGTAGTCGACGGTCAGACGCGCAACGTCTTCGGTCGCACTGAGAAAGGCTGCCTTAGCCTCGGCGTAACGGACCGGCTCGATTTTGCGGTCCCATTTCATAGTATTGACACCAAATAGAGGCTGTGACAGTGAAATCGCTACCGGGATACTCATAAAACGGTTGCCGGTCATGCCGTCATACTGACGGAGAAAGTCGAGTGACGACGTGACGGACACTTTGCCGCCCGTGAGTGGGATATTCTGACTCAATGACAACTGACCGCTGGCCTGAAGATAGTTGGTTCTCACGAAGCTGAAACTGCCGTCCTCGTTCATGTATGAACTGTATTGGCGAGCGTAGGCTGGGAGAGTGGCCTTGAAATTGAGTTCGGGTAACTGCTCAGCCCTGAAGCTGCGCCACTCCCAATAAGAGCTTTTCAGTTCGTCGAGAGCTTCAGCCGCATCGACACTTCTGACACGAGCCATAGCGATTGCGTCATCGAGACTAAGCTGCATCTCCCTGCCGCTCTGCGCCGCAGCGCAGAGCGAACACAAAGAGACTATTGTTATTAGAGAAAAAAACTGTTTCATTGGTCTTTAAGAGCTTCAGCAGGATTGGTTTTCATTGCTTTGAAGGCAGGGAAAGCGATACCGGCTATTATCATAAGGGCGAGAGCAATCAGCGTTACCGGCAGCATGGACCATACCAGCCATGATGGGGTTGCAAGCCTCTCATCAAGATTGAATTGAGGCAGAACCGTAGCTATGATAAGAGCCATCACCGGAGCGCATATCAGGAGCAGCATTAATCCTTCAGCTAAGAAGCGGCAGAGGATATTGCGGTCAGTTGCACCGTTGACTTTGCGCAGGGCAATCTCTGGGATGCGTTGCTGGGTGCGATACCAGAACGATCCGAGGATGCCGAGGAATACGGCTATCATAAGGAACAGCGTGCAGGCACTAAGATTGCGCATCATCGTGGTGAACTGGCGATGGGCCTCCTCCTTGCGATTTTCGATGCTAACAAGGTCTGACACATAGACGTTGCCAAATTCGAGGTAAGATTCGTCGAGGGATTCAAGAAACTCATTGGCTTTGCCCGGAGTGACTCTTACAGCAATTTCATAGGGAAACTCACCATGAGGGATATTCATAACCAAGACACCACCATACATAGGTTCGTAGTCCACGCGACGGAAGCCGTTGATAACGCCACCGATGGTGTAGACATTAGCAGAGTCATTGCCGAAATAAGCTTCATGTTGTGCCCATTTTTCAGCTTTGAAATCTTCGTAGGCATCAATGGTAGATATGAGAAGCTTGCCTTCTTCGACTGTTTTTGCAAGTTCCTCGGGACTCTCACCGTTTAGGCCGGTAATGCGCAGGGTTTTTACCATGCCCGGATCCATGGTCCTGTGATTGGCGTAGTAAGTGACGGTTGAATCTTGGTCAATAAGAGATAGCATAGTGCCACTGTAATTATAATTATATGGTATAGCGTTACGACCGGTACCGACTGATTCGACATAAGGATTGCTGCTAAGATTGGCCTTGAGCATCTCGAGGTCGGTATAGTAGTCGTGAAGACTGTCGGTATATTGTTTGAACGATGTAGATGATTTTTGTACCCAACCTATGCGACCGACATACACATCAGTAAAATCAATGCCTTTTGGCGGCCTATGGATATAGGCGAACGTAGCGAACAGGCCGAATATGACATAGAGCACAACACCTACGATTATCAGTTCGACTGACATCCAAACATTGCTGCGCCACTCGTTGCGCATCTGTGATATAAGTTTGCGTTTCATTGTTTTCTTATTTGGTGTTGATAGCTTCCACAGGGTTAAGACGGCTTGCCTGCCATGCCGGCACGGCCGCACTGATGATGTTGAGTATGAAACATGCGCCTAAAGCGAATGCAAATGTCTGAAATCTTATCAGCATTGACAGCGAGGGTCGAACGCTTGCAGTGCCGAAATCGCTGAATAATCCGCCATAGTATGATGCGAAGATGACTGCCGAAACAAGTCCGATTACGCCTCCGATAAGGGTTATGATAAAGCTTTCAGAGAGGATGTCTTTAATAATCCGCTTGCGTGTGCATCCGAATGCCCGTCGAATGCCTATTTCGTTGACGCGACGACGCAGACGGCTGTGGAGCATGCTGCTGAGGTTGATTGCAGGCACTATAAGCAGGATTGCGTATATAACATAACGGGTGTATCTGCCAGAGTCGGGGTCAGGGGTAATGTTAGAGCCACCGACACCGCTCGCTATAGTTTCCTGGTCATAAGGGGCTTCGTGATAGACTGTTTGGCGGCCATCAGCAGCGAGTTCGCCATCTACGACTGCGTAGCGGCCTTTGACCTGATTTCGTATATGCTCGAAGTCCACCCCCGGTTTTACCAGCATGGCAACTCCTATGTCTCCGAAAATCTCGCTCCAAGACTCTGAAGTTATTGGCGCAAAGACCTCGCCATAGGCCATTGTTGCAAATTTCGATACATCGGCTACAATGCCAATTACTTCAAAATCGTTGTGATCGAGCATGAAGTGTTGACCGATGGCATTTTCGTCACCGAATAATTTGCGCGCCGTCTTCTCGGTGATGACTGCGAGCTTGCGGCCGGCTGCAACCTCGGCCGCATCGTAGTAACGCCCTTCGAGCAGGTTGAATTCATAGACACGCCAGAAGCCGTCATCTGTCTTATGGAGGTCGACTGTATATGGTTTACCGGTTGTCCCCTTAGCATCAGTCGGAGTTAGCCATTCAGAGTTATAGCTGATATCTTCTATGCCATCGAGGTCTCCGTATAGCTGCTTTGCAAGGTTGTAACTCAAGGCGCTTGAACCCGTTTCATTTCCATCGCCCTCTATGTGAATGTGCAAACCATAAAGCATGCGGTCGCGCTTGGTTTCGGGAGCATACGACAGTATGCTAATCTGCTGCATCATCACCACAATCATAATCAGAAAAATTGAGAGCGCGGTGCCGATTATTGTCACCCATCCTATGACAGGCTGAGTGCGCAGGTCATAGATAATCTGTAAAATCTTGTTTTTCATAACCGCAGCATGTCAAGAGATTATACGTCCATCGAAGAAACGCACTATGCGGTCAGTCTGCTGCGCCTGCGCCTCGTTGTGAGTCACCATCACGATTGTAATGCCGTCTTTGCGGTTAAGGTCATGGAGCAAATCCATAACTTCGGCTCCCATCGTAGAGTCAAGGTTGCCGGTCGGTTCGTCGGCAAGAATGATTGAGGGCTGTCCGACGATTGCACGGGCGATAGCTACGCGCTGACATTGTCCGCCGCTGAGCTGCGATGGCAGATGGCGTTTACGATGAGTCATCTCCAAGCGTTCGAGCACTTCGTCAACGCGGCGTCGGCGCTCGGCCGCACCTATGCCCGAACGATAGGTG
Source organism: uncultured Bacteroidales bacterium (assembly GCA_947176515.1). Taxonomy (GTDB): domain Bacteria; phylum Bacteroidota; class Bacteroidia; order Bacteroidales; family Muribaculaceae; genus CAG-873. The sequence continues at coordinate 5,023 of CAMWQZ010000082.1, forward strand.
AGAGGCAGCTCGATGTTGGCGGCAACGTTGAGCGACGGTATAAGATGGAAACTCTGAAATACGAAGCCGATGTTGGCGTTGCGGAAGTGCGACAAGGCTGTGTCGCCGAGCAGGCTACAGTCTGTGTCGAGAAGCTTGACGGTGCCTTTGGTCGGTTTGTCAAGGAGACCTATGATGTTAAGAAGGGTTGATTTACCGCAGCCTGACGGGCCCATGACGCTGACAAATTCGCCTTTGTCGACGGTGAGATTGATGTTTTCGAGTGCGGTAGTCTCGATTTCTTTTGTACGGTAGACCTTTTCAATACCGTTTAGTTCGATTAATGCCATGATTGAGATTATTAAAGGGTTATTTGAGTTTCAGTTTTGAAAATTTTTCGAAATCGGCCATGTTGGTGGTCACGACTTTTTCGCCGGGCGCGAGACCGCTGATGACTTCCACCCACTGGCGGTTGCTGTCGCCGAGCTTGACTTCGCGTCGCTTAAGCGATGAGGAGCCGTCAGCAACAAAAAGATTATATGTGCCCGGGCCGGTGTAAAAGCTGCCAGAGGGAATGCGCATCACGTCGTCCTTGAAGCCGTAAGACACATAAAGCTGCACACGCACACCGGGGCGCAGACGAGCATTGGATGCGTCGGCAAGAGTAACTGTAAACGGTACGGCGCCGGACGTAGACTGAGGCTCTACATTGGCCACAGTGCCCTGGAGCTCCACGTTGCCTATTTTCACCATAACGTCAGCGCCAGGACGCACCTTATAGCTGCTTCCCTCGGGGACGTCGGCAGAAACTTTAAAGTTACTGAGGTCTCCGACCACGGCAACTTTTTCACCGGCTGCAACCGTGCTGCCTATGCTATTGCTCAGATATGTTATGATGCCGTCGTGAGGAGCAGGGATGCGTCCTTGCGAAAGAGTGTATTCCATCATTTCAAGGTCGCGCTGGCTATTGCCGAGTTCGAGGGCAGCAGCGCTTTCAAGAGAGGCAAGGCGTTCGCGTTCATTAATAAGTTTCTTTTTGAGGCCTTTAAGTTCAAGCTGGCCCGTAGCATAAGCTGTCTCAGCCTGACGCACGCGGTCGCCTGTACCCGAACCATGACTGTCGAGACGGCGTTCGTTATCGACTGTTATTGCCAGTCGGTTTAC
>CAMWQZ010000083.1 GCA_947176515.1 uncultured Bacteroidales bacterium
CTCTCGTGAAGGTCTCGACCTTAAGGTTGCCCAGATTCCGCAGATTAAGCTCGATAATACCGACCGTAACCGCACATCGCCATTCGCTTTCACCGGCAATCGTTTCGAGTTCCGTGCTGTCGGTTCATCGGCCAACTGTGGCGCAGCAATGATTGTGCTTAACGCAGCCGTGGCCGAGCAGCTCAACGATTTCAAAACTAAGGTCGATGCTCGCGTAGAGGCCGGCGAGACTCTCAACCACGCCCTGCTCGAAGAGATACGCTCGCTCATCAAGCAGTGTAAGGCTATCCACTTTGACGGTAACGGCTACTCTGACGAGTGGAAAGAGGAGGCGGCCCGTCGCGGTCTCGATTGTGAGTCAAGTGTGCCTCTGATTTTCGACGCGTATATGAAGCCCTCGACTACTGAGATGTTCAAGGCCACCAAGGTGTTCTCAGAAGTCGAGCTTGCCGCGCGCAACGAGGTCAAGTGGGAAATGTATACTAAGAAAGTCCAGATTGAAGCTCGTGTGCTCGGCGATCTTGCTATCAATCATGTTATACCAGTTGCCCTGCGCTATCAGTCGATTTTGCTCGACAATATCGTGCGCATCAAGTCAATCTTTGGCGAAGAAAAGGCAGCGACCCTTTCGGCTGACGAGCTCGCTACAGTCGAAAAACTGTCAAAGCACATGAATGTCATTAAGAACGAGGTCGACGCTATGGTCGATGCTCGCCGAGTGGCTAACAAGATTGATAGCGAGCGCGAAAAAGCTATCGCTTATCATGACACCGTGGTGCCCCACATGGACGTTATCCGCTATCATATCGACAAGCTCGAGCTAATGGTCGACAACGAAATGTGGCCGCTCCCGAAATATCGTGAACTACTCTTCATACGCTAAAAGAAATATCTTGGGGGCAGGCGTCAGTGCGCTGCCCCCATCTTTTACCTGATAATCACTCACAAAAAACTGATTTCTATTCCGGATTATGATTAATAATTTACCAAAGGCACAAGGCCTTTATGACCCGTCAAACGAAAAAGATGCCTGTGGCGTCGGCTTGCTGGTCAATGTCGGTGGTGTCAAGTCCCACCGCCTCGTTGAGCAAGGTCTGCAGGTGCTTGAGCACATGGTCCACCGCGGAGCCGAAGGCGCTGACCCCAAGACTGGCGACGGTGCAGGCATCATGGTTCAGGTGCCCCATGAATTTATATTGCTTCAAGGCATAGCTGTCCCCGAGAAGGGCCGCTATGGCACAGGTCTCGTTTTCCTACCTCACGACGAGCAGCAGAATAAAACAATCGTCGATATTATCGCTCATGAGACGACGGCTGCCGGCCTCACTTTCCTGCCTGTTAGAAAAGTTCCTGTCAACGACTCACAGCTTGGACGTGTTGCTCGTGAGGCGCAGCCCGACATTGTGCAGATTTTCGTTGCAGATACTCGCACCAATGACCCTCTCGAACCGCGTCTCTACCTATTAAGAAAGTCAATTGAAAAGCGTGTCGCAGCCGAGTTAGGGCCCGACACTGGTTTCTATATCGTCTCGCTGTCATCAAGAGTGATTATCTACAAAGGCATGCTCTCATCTCTGCAGCTACGATATTATTACCCCGATTTGACTTCGCCGCATTTCACATCGGCGATGGCACTCGTCCACTCTCGATTCAGCACCAATACGTTCCCGACATGGTCACTCGCCCAGCCATTCAGAATGTTGGGTCACAATGGCGAGATAAACACCATCCGTGGCAACCGTCTTTGGATGACCGCGCGCGAGTGTCTCCTTCGCCCTGCGGCTCTCGGATATGCTGACCTGACACCGATTCTTCAGCCCGACATGAGCGACAGCGCGTCGCTCGATAATGCTCTGGAGTTTTTCGTAATGTCGGGCATGTCGCTTCCTCATGCGCTCGCCATGCTTGTGCCAGAGAGTTTCAATGAAAAAAATCCTATTTCTCCCGAGCTGAAAGCCTTTTATGAGTTTCATTCTATCTTGATGGAGGCGTGGGATGGCCCTGCCACTCTCTTATTCAGCGACGGACGTTTTGCCGGAGGTATGCTTGACCGCAATGGTCTGCGCCCGGCGCGATATATAATTACTAAAGACGACACTCTCGTGATAGCCTCCGAGGCCGGCGTCCTGCCGATAGATGCTTCTGAGGTCAAGGAGAAAGGTCGTCTGCGTCCAGGCAAGATGCTGATGGTCGACATGGAGCAGCACAAGATTTACCGCGACACTGAGCTAAAAGAAGCGTTGGCTTCTGAGTTCCCTTATCGCGATTGGCTGTCGCGCAACCGCATTGTGCTGGACAATATCAACTCTGGCCGCAAAGTAGAAAACAGCGTCGACGATTACCGCCGCCTGCTCGAAGCTTTCCTCTACAACCGTGAGGAAATAGAAAAGATTATAATGCCTATGGCTGCCGACGCCAAAGAGCCTGTCAACTCTATGGGTAATGACACTCCGCTCGCTGTGCTGAGCGCCCAGCGTCAGCCGTTGTTCAACTACTTCCGTCAGCACTTCGCCCAAGTGACAAATCCGCCAATCGACCCCTTGCGTGAGGAGCTGGTGATGAGTCTCGATTCTTATATTGGTGCGATTAAACTTAATTTGCTTGAGCCCACGGCTGACCATTGCAAGATGGTTGAGCTGAAGCGTCCCATCCTTACCAACCGCGAGCTCGATTTGCTCTGCAATCTTCGCTATAAGGGCTTCAATACTCGAAAGATTGCAATGACTTTCAAGGTCGCCGACGGTGTCGACGGCTTGCGTGAAGGCATCGAGCGCGTGTGTCGCGAAGCTGAGCAGGCCGTTGACGAAGGCTGCAATTATATCGTTCTGACTGACCGTGGCATTTCCGAAACCGATGCTCCGATTCCTTCTTTGCTCGCCACTTCTGCAGTTCATCACCATCTTATCAAGAAGCAGAAACGTGTCCAGACCGCGCTGATTGTAGAGACTGCTGAGGCTCGCGAGGTGATGCACTTCGCCCTGCTGTCAGGTTATGGAGCTTCGGCTGTTAACCCTTATCTCGCCTTTGCTGTGCTCGACGACATTGTGAAGCGTGGTGAGCTACAGCTCGATTTTAACACCGCTCAGCGCAACTTCATAAAAGCCGTCGACAAAGGTTTGCTTAAGGTGATGTCAAAGATGGGCATCTCTACTTTGACGAGCTACAAAGGCTCGCTGCAGTTTGAGGCTATCGGTTTGTCAGACGAGCTCATAAATCAGTATTTTGGACAGACTGTAAGTAAGATTGACGGCATAACTCTTGCTGACCTCTGCCGCGAGATAACTGAAACCCACGCTGCGGCATATGGCGATGACTTTGAGGATGAAGTTCCAGTCGCTCACAAAGGCATGTATGCCTGGCGAAAAGACGGCGAAGATCATGCATGGAATCCTGAAACTATCACAGCGCTCCAGATAGCCACTCGTCTTGGTAGCTATAAAAAGTTTAAAGAGTTTACATCGTTGGTCGACAACAAGCCGCGTCCGATGTTTATCAGAGACTTGCTTGACTTCAAGAAGTCGGCTCCTGTGCCTCTCGACGAGGTGGAGTCAGAGGAGTCGATTATGAAACGCTTTGTCACCGGCGCTATGTCGTTCGGTTCTATAAGCCGCGAGGCTCACGAGGCTCTCGCGATAGCGATGAACTCTATCGGTGCGCGAAGCAACACCGGCGAAGGCGGCGAGGACTCAGAGCGTTTCGCTCCTCGCGAAGACGGTAGCTCTGCCCGTAGCGCAATCAAGCAGGTTGCGTCGGGACGTTTTGGTGTGACTGCAGAATATCTCGTCAACGCCGATGAGATTCAGATTAAGATAGCCCAGGGAGCTAAGCCGGGCGAAGGCGGCCAGCTGCCGGGCTTCAAGGTGAATAAGCTTATAGCAAAGACAAGAAATTCAATACCAGGCATCTCGCTTATCTCTCCGCCGCCTCATCACGATATCTATTCAATTGAGGACCTCGCCCAGTTGATATTCGATTTAAAGAACGTCAACCCTCGAGCCTGTATAAGTGTCAAGCTTGTAAGCGAAAGTGGGGTAGGCACCATAGCCGCCGGCGTGGCTAAGGCTAAAAGTGACCTTATCACCATAAGCGGTGCCGAAGGCGGTACTGGAGCGTCGCCAGCAAGTTCAATCCGCTATGCCGGTCTGCCATCAGAAATCGGTCTTGCCGAAACTCAGCAGACACTGGTTATAAATAATCTCCGAGGTCAGGTTAAGCTTCAGGTTGACGGTCAGTTGAAGACGGCGCGCGACGTGCTGATTATGGCTATGCTCGGCGCAGAGGAATTTGGCTTTGCGACGAGTGCTCTGATTGTGCTTGGTTGCGTGATGATGCGCAAATGTCATCTTAACACATGTCCTGTCGGTGTGGCAACTCAGAATGAGGAACTGCGCAAACGATTCATTGGTCGTTCGGAGTATGTCGTTAACTTCTTCCGCTTCCTCGCCCGTGAGATACGTGAAACTATGGCGGCTCTCGGCGTGAAGCGCATGGATGATATTATCGGCCGGGCTGATTTGCTTTGCGTAAAACAGGATGTAAGCTTGCCGGGCGCTTCTGAGATTGACTTGTCTAAGTTGCTCTACGTTCCGGCTCAGGCTGCTGAAAATGCGATTTTCAATGTCTCGAAGCAGGAACATGAAATCGCTTCGGTGCTTGACCGCGAGTTGATAGCTCGCTCATTCAATGCAATCGCTACAGGTGCGCCTGTCGAACTCGAATTTCAGGTCAACAACACTGACCGCTCTATCGGAGCAATGCTTTCGGGTGAGGTGGCGGCAAAATTTGGTGCAGCCGGGTTGCCTGACGATACTATTACCGCCATATTCCATGGTTCGGCCGGGCAGAGCTTCGGAGCATTTCTCGCCCATGGCATTACATTCCGTCTCGAAGGTGAGGCCAACGACTATGTCGGCAAGGGGCTGTCGGGCGGCAAGATTGTGATTGTGCCGCCAGCCGGCGCGACTTTCGCAGCAGAAGATAATATTATAGCAGGTAACACACTGCTTTACGGTGCAACCTCGGGCGAAGTCTATATCAATGGCCGAGTTGGCGAGCGTTTCTGTGTCCGTAACTCGGGCGCGACGGCTGTGGTAGAGGGCGTCGGCGACCATTGTTGTGAATACATGACTGGCGGTCGCACTGTTGTGCTCGGTACTACGGGCCGAAACTTTGCTGCCGGTATGAGTGGTGGCATTGCTTATGTGTGGAATCCCGACGGAGACTTTGACTACTTCTGTAACATGGAGATGGTGGAGCTGTCGCTCATTGAAGACATGGCTGACAACCGCGAGTTGCATCGTCTGATAGGTAATCACTACCGTCACACGGGCAGCAAGCTTGCCAAGCTTATGCTTGATGACTGGAACACATATTCCGCACAGTTTATCAAGGTGATACCCTATGAATACAAGCAAGTGTTGATTGCAGAGAAGATGGAGTCGCTCCGTCAGAAGATTGAAAATTCGGCAGTGCCAGTACAAAACAATTAAGAGCATACAAGATGGGAAATCCTAAAGCATTTCTGACTATCAATAGAAAAGAGGCCGGCTACAGGCCAATATTTGACCGCGTCCACGATTATAGCGAGGTCGAGCAAACACTTAATCAGGAAGACCGTCGCACTCAGGCTTCCCGATGCATGGAGTGTGGTGTGCCCTTCTGCCACTGGGCTTGTCCGCTGGGCAACAAACAGCCTGAGTGGCAAGACCGTCTCTGGCGCGATGACATCAAGGGCGCTTACGAACTGCTCAGTGCTACCGATGACTTCCCTGAGTTTACGGGGCGCGTCTGTCCGGCGCTTTGCGAGAAATCATGTGTGCTCAACAAGGTGCATCAGCCCGTCACCATACGCGAGAACGAAGCGGCCATCACTGAGCGCGCTTTCCGCGAAAACATCGTTAAACCGCGACCTCCTAAGCATCGCACCGGCAAGCGCGTCGCAGTCGTCGGCTCAGGTCCTGCCGGACTCGCCGTCGCTAATCGTCTCAACCACGCCGGCCACTTTGTGACCGTTTTTGAAAAGGACGAAGCGCCGGGCGGATTGCTGCGGTTCGGCATACCTGATTTCAAACTCAATAAGCGTGTCATCGACCGCCGGATTGACCTGATGCAGCGAGAGGGCGTAGAGTTTAAATGTTCTACTGCCGCAGGT
>CAMWQZ010000084.1 GCA_947176515.1 uncultured Bacteroidales bacterium
CTCACGTACTTCGATTTTATGGTCGACAGGGTTGAGCACCGTTTCATAATGCTTAGGCGCGGTGAGCATGTTTGCGCGGTTGTATTTGACGAACTGGGGAGTGTTGAAGATAACATAGCTGTTCATCTGCCTCATGCTTGCGTCAGTAAGATTGAGCTCTTCGAGCCAGCGCATCCAGGGACGGTCGGTGTAGATTGGTTCGTCGATTTTCAGCGTGTCGATAAACTCATAATGGTCATAGACCGTCGGACGGAAGAAATAAGCCGGCAGCGGCGGAACATAAATTAAGGTGTCGAGTGCCATGCCGACAATTTCATAGTCAGGAATATCGACCCAACGGCGTCCGTCGGGGGCGAGCGAGTCAGGCTCGGCAACTATGTCTTCTTCAACAAACTGGGAAATCGTTGTGGCGTCATCATCGTCGGGCGACTGATTGACCGTGATGTCTTGGGCGTTGGCCGGAATTGTGGCGAGAAAGCCCAGGCTTAGAAAAATGGCGGCAATTTTTTTTAAATTCATGACAAAGAGTTGAAACGTTTTGGTGGGAGGTAGGGATTGATTATCGCGGTTTGTGAGCCGTGTAGATTGTGCAAACGCCGAATGTGAGCCGCTTGAAAGCGGTGTCTGTAAAACCGGAGTCGCGTATTAGGCGCAACATGTCGTCGCCTTGCGGCACGGCGGCAATGCTTTCGGGCAGATAGCTATAGGCGCGCGAGTCTTTTGAGACCATGCGGCCGAGGGTAGGGATTATGAACTTGGTGTAAAGCTTGTAGAATGGCTTTACCATTGGATTGACAGGCGTGGACAGCTCGACAACGCAAAGGAGTCCGCCGGGTTTGAGCACACGGAACATTTCGGCATAACCTCGGTCGAGGTGCTCGAAGTTGCGGACGCCGTAGGCAACGGTTATAGCGTCGGCCGATGCATCGTCGAAAGGCATCGCGAGGCAGTCGGCGGTGAGCAAATCGACACGGTCGTCAAGCTGAGCCTCGACAATTTTCTTTTTGCCTATGTCGACCATACCCTGCGACAGGTCGATGCCGGTGACCGTGGCTTGCGGAATTTTTCTTGCAAGAGCGATAGCGAGGTCGCCCGTGCCTGTGGCGATGTCGATGATGTGACCGGGAGAAGAGGCGGCGACCATAGCGACGGCTTTCCGACGCCATGACTTGTCGACACCGAAAGTCATGGCGCGGTTCATCCAGTCATAGGCCGGAGCAATAGAGTCAAACATTTCTCTGACTTGCTCGGCCTTCGCCCGGTCGGCGTCGTAGGGTTTTATATGTTCAGCCTTGACGTCCAATCTTATCCTTTGAGCTGGTCAAGACAATCGAGCACGTTACGGGCAATGCGGTCGGCGAGGTGATCCTCGAGAGCCTTGACAAACTGTTTGCCTGTGATGTGCTCATAAAGTTCGATATAGCGGTTAGAGATGCTTTCGCAGACTTCGGGTGTCATTTCGGGCACCTTTTGACCAGGTTTGCCCATGAAGCCGTTGTCCATCAGCCATTGGCGCACAAATTCTTTAGAGAGCTGACGCTGTGGCTCGCCTGCCTCGAAACGCTGCTGGTAGCCGTCGGCGTAGAAGTAGCGTGAAGAGTCGGGCGTGTGGATTTCATCGATGAGGATGACCTTGTCGGCGAGTTTGCCAAATTCATATTTGGTGTCAACGAGAATCAGACCTTTCTCGGCTGCCATGCGAGTGCCGATTTCGAAGAGCTGACGGGTGTATTTCTCCATCACTTCGTAGTCTTCTTTGCTGACGATGCCCTGGGCGATGATTTCTTCTTTAGAAATATTTTCATCGTGGCCAGCCTCGGCTTTGGTTGTGGGAGTGATGATTGGCTCGGGGAAACGCTGGTTCTCGCGCATTCCTTCGGGAAGTTTCACGCCGCAGATTTCACGGGCGCCGGCTGCATATTCGCGCCAAGCGCTGCCTGTGAGGTAGCCGCGGATAATCATTTCAACTCTGAAGCCTTCACATTTGTAGCCGACAGTCACCATCGGGTCGGGAACAGCGATTTTCCAGTTAGGCACTACATCGGCTGTTGCGTCGAGAAACTGTGCTGCAATCTGGTTGAGCATCTGTCCTTTGTAGGGGATGCCTTCTGGTAAGATTACGTCAAATGCAGAGATGCGGTCTGTGGCGACCATCACCATGATTGAGTCGTTGATGGTGTAGACGTCACGTACTTTGCCGTGATAGACCGATGTTTGTCCGGGGAAATTGAAATCTGTGCGAGTTAATGTAGTTGCCATTGCAAATATATAGTTGAAAGTTTTTTAATAAGATTATTCTGGTTGCTGTTCATCAGGCTGCTCTTGTTTGCGAGCCTCTTTCTGCTCCTCGTCAAAGTGTTCGTAAGCCTCGACGATGCGTTGCACGAGCTGATGGCGGATGATGTCTTTTTTAGAGAACTCGACGCGGCCGATACCTTTGACGTCGCGGAGCACTTTGAGCGCCTGAATCAGACCGGAAGATGTGGTGCGCGGCAGGTCAATCTGTGTGACGTCGCCGGTGATAATCATCTTGGCGTTCATGCCCAGACGGGTGAGGAACATTTTAATCTGGTGAGGCGTCGTGTTCTGGGCTTCGTCGAGGACGATAATGGCATCGTTGAGTGTGCGGCCGCGCATAAATGCGAGTGGCGCAATCTGGATGACCTTTGTCTCCATATACTCTTTGAGCTTCATCGGCGGAATCATGTCTTCGAGAGCGTCATAGAGGGGCTGGAGATATGGGTCGATTTTATCTTTCATGTCACCGGGGAGGAAGCCGAGTTTTTCGCCAGCTTCGACTGCAGGGCGCGACAGTATTATTTTACGGGCTTCACGATTCTTCAGGGCCCGGACAGCCAGAGCGATAGCGACATAGGTCTTGCCCGTGCCAGCAGGGCCGAGGGCAAATGTCAGGTCGTTGTGGGTGAACTCTTCGACCAGTTTTTGCTGGTTGGGAGTGCGGCCGGTGATGGGCTTGCCGTTAATGCCGTAGATTATGACATCGTCGCGCTTGAGCTCTTTTGGCCCGTCGCCCTTGATGATGTCGATGATGGTCTCGTCGTTGAGCGAGTTGTAGCGCTCGACATAGTCTTCGAGCTTTTTAATCGCGCGCTCAAATTCAGCTGTCTCGCTGTCCTCGCCGATGACTTTGATAACATTGCCTCGAGCGGCAATGCGCAGTTTCGGGAAAAGGTTGCGAATCAGCTGCATATTACTATTGTTGACCCCATAAAAAGTAACAGGGTCGACGTTGTCTATTATTACTATGCGTTCAATCATTTTTCGATAGCTGGGAGATTGTGCAAAGTTAATGAAAATAATGCATAATTCACAATGAGTAATTAGGAATTAGAAATTAGTAATTAGTAATTAATAATTAGTGGAGTGGGGAATAGGGCTTTAGGAGATGCACAGCGTTTAGCTGGGAGTGAGGGTGAGCCTATGGCAAGCCTCGCGTAGCAAGCGCAGCCATAGGATTATGAGCTTCTTTTTAACAAAGAAGCCTCGCGTTTAGCAAGGCGTCTTTGCTGCATCAGACACCGGGGCTAAACGCCGGGTCTACTTTTGGGAATACAATTATAAACCTCTGGCTGCACACCGCTAATGCGGTGCTTACCAGAGGCTAACTCTCACGCTCGGCTAACCGCCGAGCCTGGCATTTTGTCAGAGATTATTGGATGGTGATTTTTTTTGTTGCGCGGCCTTGGCGAATGATGTAGAGTCCTGGGGTGAGGGCGTCGAGTTCGCTACCCACTTTCACTCCGTTGAGATTGTAGATCTCGCAGGGGGTATCGGCATCCATATCGACAACCACGTCGTCGAGACCCGAGAAGTCATACGCTTCGATTTTCGAGAAGTACTTCCAAGGATCAATCTTCTTGCATTTCTCTACAGCCTCGTCAGGTACATAAAGAGTCGCCTGATTATATATGAAGAAGGAGTTTTCTCCGTATCCAAAAACAAACCAGTCTGCCGTTATCGGTTCTTTTGAAGCATAATACACTGAGGTTAAGTTGTAACAGTCAACAAAAGCATAGTCTTCTATTTTTGTGATAGACTCGGGAAGTGACACTGAAGTCAAGCCTATGCAATTGGCAAAGGCCTGCTCGCCGATTTCAGTTACACCTTCGGGAATTGTGACAGTAGTCATACTCCTGCAATCGGCAAAGGCCTCCTTGCCGATATGAGTGACACCTTCAGGTATGGTAAGTGAGTTCAGCTCCCGACAAGAACAGAAGGTACACTCCCTGATTTCAGTTACACTTTCGGGAATTGAAATTGAGGTCAAACTAATACAACCAAAGAAAGCATACTTGCCGATTTCAGTTACACCTTCAGGAATTGTGACAGAGTTCAGGCTACTACAATCATAGAAGGCATACATGCCGATTTCAGTTACAGTTTCGGGAATTGAGACTGAGGTCAGATTGCTGCAACCAAGGAAGACCCCCCCGCCGATTTCAGTTACACCTTTGGGAATGGAGACCGAAGTCAGACTGCTGCATCCCTCGAAAGTACCCTCGCTGATTTCAGTTAAACCTTCAGGAATGGTGACAGAGGTCAGGCTGCTACAGTACCTGAAGGCATACTTGCCGATTGAAGTGACACCTTCAGATATTGTAATTGAGGTCAGATTGCTGCAACCGTAGAAAGCATCATCGCCGATTGAAGTGACGCCTTCGAGGATGTTGACAGAGGTCAGGCTGCGGCAACGAAAGAAAGCATACTTACCGATTGAAGTAACACTGCCGGGGATAATCAAATCTGTTACTTTATTACCATTAATATATAGATGCTCAGTCCAAAACAATGGATTTGAAAACCAATTACCAAAATTAATTCTACATAGCGCCTCAATGCTTGCAAATTCGACTTTCTTCAGACCACTGCAATCTTCGAAAGCAAATTCACCAATTTTAGCAACTCCTTCGGGAATAGCGATTGAGGACAGGCTGCTGCATCCCACGAAAGCGCCATAGCCGATTTCAGTTACACTTTTGGGAATTGAGACTGAGGTCAGATTGCTGCAACCATAGAAGGTATACTTGCTAATTTCAGTTACACCTTCGGGAATTGTGACAGAGGTTAGGCTACTGCAATCATAGAAGGCATACTCACCGATTTCAGTTACAGTTTCGGGAATTGAGACAGTGGTCAGGCTGCTACAACGGGAGAAAATACACTTGCCAATTGAAGTTATGCCTTTGGGAAGTGTGACTGATGTCAGTCCGGTGCAATAAGAGAAGGCATATTCTCCGATTGAAGTCATGCCCTCGAGAATTGTGACAGAGGTCAGTCTATTACAATTGTAGAAAGCATAGTCACCGATTGAAGTCACTGATTCAGGGATGATGATAGAGCTTATTGCGTTGTAGAAAAAGCCATCTTCTCCAATCGCCACCACTTTGTATTCCGTACCTCCATTTTCTTCATCTTTGGCGATTTGAGGAATTTCAAGTTCTCCTGAAACATTGGGATTGCCACTATAACCTAAATTCTGATCCCAGTCAATATACCCGGCTTTGGTTTGGCATGTTTTTGCATCTTCGTCGATGACGGTGTAGATCAGGGCCTTGCCTTTGTACTCGTAGATGAAATCTCGTGCCATTGAAGGGAGCGACATGATGACCCCTAAAAGTAGAAGTAAAATTTTTTTCATGTGATTTGATTTTTTAGTTAATATTGATGTTGTTTTCAATTCTTTGTTATGCAAAGTGCCGTCCATACATTCGTCTGGCCGCAAATATAGTCGGTGGTATTTTTAAGGTTAGCCTCTAAGAAGTTAGTTAACTTGTATGCCTTGCGCTTAGGCGCGTACCCACAATCCCGGGTTGCTTGATTTTTCGGGGGGGGGTAATTTGTTGATATTTAGGGGTTGAGGTTTTGTCATAGCTTTTGTGCGTATAAAAAACGTCTGGAGTAGATTTACCTATCGCAAAGGTATGAAAAATTAAATTAATTCACAATGAAAAATTTATAATGCACAATTATTTTTTGACTGATGGGAGGAACTTTTGCGGTACACATCATAACACTCGTAAAACAAGCGCCGCGGTCTCACGACTGCCGCGCATTGTTAAAACCTTAAAATCTAATCCTATGAAAAAACTAATTCTATTTCTGCTGTT
>CAMWQZ010000085.1 GCA_947176515.1 uncultured Bacteroidales bacterium
CTATTAGCACCGTATCTCGCATAGCAACTATGCATCTTTAAAAATCAGGAGAAAGGACGGTTTCAATTGCAAATTCAAGCATTGTGTCGATGCCTGAGAGCGCAAGTATGGGGTCAAGGTCGACGGCACATCCAGGCGACGGGTCAACACCAGTTTCTGTGGTTATGCCCTTCGCATCGAAGACTGGACAAGCCGACATCCTCACACCCCAACCACAAGGTATTTCAGAAGAGAAAGGCATGCCGCTGCCTCCACCGGTCCGCGATCCAACTATCTTGACATTGGGGAGATATTGCATCACTGATACAAAATTATTAGCAGCGCTGAATGTACTACGGTTGGCAAGTACTACCACTGGCTTAATCCATTTTACCCTACCCTGCTCGGCCGGATCAAAATAATAGGAATAAGGTTCGGAGAAATCATTATGACCTGGACCAGTCTTGTGGCATATCGAACCAGCAAGAATACGCTCGTTGATAAATCGAGACACTATTGTCTCTACATTAGTCATATCGCCACCACCATTATCGCGAATATCTATAATAATGCCCTTACACAATTCAAACTGAGCGAGAATAGCGTCTAAAGCGGCTTCTCCGACGCCATAAGAAAATGACGGATAGCGGATATAACCGACATCTTCACGAAGGACTGCATAGTCTATGCCGCCAACGGTCGAGTAGTCAAAGTTAAGGTAATATTGTTCGACAAGCCGACGGTCATAATTCTGAGGATAATCTGACCACCATTTACGATAGTACGATGTCTTAAACGACGATGAAAGATTCACATGACCGTCCTGAAGCTCGTCGAGCATTTCAGCGCATAGATTAAAGAAGTCAAGACCACGCATTTTGGGATTCACTCGCGGTCGGTATCGATTATATACTTCTTTCCAGTCAATGTCTTTCTCCGAGAAAAAACAATAATGTTCATCAACAACTGTCCAAAGAGCATCAAAGTTGCCTTCATAGTCCTGCTCCCACTCTTCAATGTGGTGACACGATGCGAGTGTCAGTATAGACACAAAAACGAGCACTATATTTTTAATAAGCCTTTTCATCAGTAAAGAGCTGAAATGATTTTTGCCTTGGATGATATTTTACCCGAACGATTGACCGAAAGCCATTCGCCACTCACACCAATCGTCACAGCATGTGTTATACGACGTGTGACTATATTATTAACCTTGGTCGACAAAATATCGCCACTATAGCCGATGCGCAAATTTGTCGCTCCAAAGCGAAGATCGGCTGTCAAGAGATTGTTAAGACGGAAATAGTTGCCCCACCATGCCCCGTGAACAAGGCCTGAATGATTACCGAGATAAATTTCATAATATAGTTCTCCGTAGTCTGGTGAAAAGAAAACACCGGTGACTGGAAGCGTAGGCTGATAACGCAAACATATCGGCAGACATGAAATCTTGAAATTATAGACGGCAGCCCCAGTGACTCCGATTGTCCATGATGCCTTAGCCGAAACCGGATTATTACCGTTCCGGCCAAGATAAAGAGCCCCTATATCAACCATTGTAGAGCCGCCACCATAGAACTGCAAACCTGGTACAGCAGCAGTACGCCAACGGCGCATCATACCCCACGACAACCCTAAATCGAGGTCCCACATCGCAGCGTTACGTGCCGGATTGAGCGCTCGGTTCAAGCCAAGACGGCCAGTAAGCCGCATTACCCAACTTTCAGGTGAAAATTTCATGGCCTGCATGCGTTCATAACCGAGCGCATAGCCTTGTCCTTTATATTTAAGAGGTGTCAGGTAAGTGTCGGAAAGATGCGCCCCACCTACCTCAAGGGTGTAAGCGGCCATAACCGGTCGCAAAGGTTTATCTGAGTCAACAGCTTTAACCGCGACTACGCAAAGCAGACAGCATATTAATGAAAAAAAACGCATATCAGAAAATTCGTTGTTGGCCTGTTATTTCATCTCTCACCTCGTCGTCAGAGCGGTCATCCTCCACATCTTCCCTCAAATCGAGGTCATCAGCAAGCTGCGGTTCCTCAGTGCCTTCATCGTCAGCGACAAGCTTAGGCTCAAGTTCTTCAACCGATGCAAGCGCATAAGTGGTGAGACGCTTACCTTTGGCTTTAAATGATTTAACTGCTATGAACTCCTCAGCATCGACAACGACAGGCTCACGGAAATCATCAGGTGCAGCGAATGTCACCTTAAACATAGCTCCCGGCTTATCGCTCAACGCAATTAGCGACGATGCCTCATTTTCACCAAGGAAACGCTGTCGGCGTTGCGAGGCCTCAAAGGTGAAACGTTTGATATAAGGATAACCTTGGTCTGCATCATTTAGGATGGCAGTCCAGACTTGTTTCGGACGGAATTTCTCAATGATTAGGATATTGTCGGGATAGTGGTTGGTGGCATCGTAAGAGGTGGTATAATACTCACCGTTTTTAAGAATCACTAGCACCTGGTCATCGCCCTGGAATTCGCCGAGGAACTCTCCTCGTCCTTCATAATTTAGACGAAGTACGTCACGGTCAAACCACACCTCCCGTCCACCAAGAGTCGACGCACCTCGCTCTTTAAGCGAGAAACGGTGAACCTCGTTCTTCGTGACAAGATTACCCTGTGATTGCTTGCCTTTGATGGCCAACTTGGCGAAATCAACGTCAAACTGAAGTGTTTTTAGGCGCTGCTTCGGCTTAAGCGTCACCTTCACAACCTCAGCTTCACCATTGGGGTTGGCGGAGAACCACATTATGCGTGACCCAGGCAAACCCTGAGTAACATTATACTCTTTGTCTCGAGTGACTCCAGTCACAGCGAAGCGCTTCATATAATATATGCCGTCTGTGCCACCATGACGGTAGATGACATTATAGATAGTGCGATCATCGTTGCGTTTGAACACATTGACATATAACACGTTCTTGTCTATGAATAATTTCTCCTGAACCTTGACCACTTTATATCTACCGTCTTTATAGAAGATTATAACATCGTCAATCGACGAGCAGTTGCACACAAATTCGACATTATCATCTTTCTTAAGAGCCGTACCTATGAAACCTTCCTCACGGTTGATATATAATTTTTCATTGGCCTCGGCTACGGTTGCAGCCTGAATATTATCGAAACCACGGATAACCGTGCGTCGCGGATAGTTTGCACCATATTTTTCTTTAAGCCGCTGATACCACGCTATAGTGTAGTCAACAATCCCCTCGAGATTACGACGTGTCTCATCTATGTCGGCAGCGAGTTTGGCTATATGCTCATCCGCATCCTTTGCGCTGAAACGGAAAATACGTTTCATCTTGATTTCGACGAGACGCAAGATATCATCTCGCGTTATCTCGCGGTTGAATTGCTCTGTAAAGGGAGCGAGACGCGCGGCGATGTGGTCAATGGCGGCGTCGATATGCGGAGCTTGTTCATACTCTTTATCCTTATATATACGCTCTTCAATGAAGATTTTTTCAAGAGTCGAATAGAGCATCTGCTCTGCAAGCTCGTCGAGGCGCAGACGCAATTCGGTTTCGAGGATATGTCTGGTGAGGTCGACATTGTGCCGCAAAACGTCGCTTACACCGATAAAATGTGGCTTACGGTCAGAAATCACACAACAGTTTGGCGATATACTGACTTCGCAGTCAGTGAACGCATAGAGCGCATCAATCGCCTTGTCGCTTGATGTACCGGGAAGAAGATATACAAGGATATTGGCGTTTTCAGCCGTATTATCATCTACCTTACGGATTTTAATCTTGCCTTTCTCAAAGGCTTTTAATATTGAATCAATAATTGTGCCTGTTGTCTTACCGAAGGGTATTTCAGTCACTGCAAGAGTGCGGTTATCAATCTTTTCAATTTTAGCCCGGACTTTCACCACTCCTCCACGTCGTCCGTCGTTATAGCGAGTGACATCAATCATGCCGCCGGTAACAAAATCAGGATAAAGCTCGAACTCCTCACCTCGCAGATAGCTAACGGCCGCATCGATAATCTCATTAAAATTATGAGGGAGAATTTTTGAGGAGAGTCCGACAGCGATACCTTCTGCGCCCTGAGCAAGCAGCAAGGGGAATTTTGAAGGCAGGGTGACTGGCTCCTGTTTTCGTCCATCGTAACTCCATGTCCATTCTGTGACTTTGGGGTTGTAAAGTGTGTCGAGAGCAAATGGCGACAAACGAGCCTCTATGTAACGACCGGCAGCGGCCGAGGCCCCGGTCAAGATATTACCCCAGTTACCCTGAGTCTCCACAAGAAGGTCTTTCTGACCGAGCTGCACAAGAGCTTCGTTAATCGAGGCGTCTCCATGAGGATGATACTGCATGGTGTTACCAACAATGTTGGCAACCTTATTGAAACGCCCGTCGTCGAGAGTCTTCATCGAGTATAATATACGGCGCTGTACCGGCTTAAGGCCATCGTCGATATGAGGCACAGCGCGTTCGAGAATAACATACGAGGCATACTCCAGAAACCAACTTTGATACATGCCTCGCAACTGGTGACGCACAATGTCGCCGGCCGCCGTATAAGGTTTCTGAACTTCTGGTTTGTCACTGCCACGAGAGCTGACAATCATGTCATCAGCCTCTTCGTCAAAATTGTCGTAGTTTTTCTCGTCACTCATCGGTAGTCAGGTGTAAAGCTCTGCATTTTCGACAAAGTTACGATTTTATTTCCACATTTTATATTTTTACATTAATTTTGTGCGGCCGTGCCAATTTGACAGCGGTTATCAGCCAGAAACAACCAATTTATTCACATATAAGCAAATGAAAGAAGTAATCACCCGTACCCTTGCCGACAAGGCTTGGGCAAGATGGACAGCTCTGGTGCTCATAGCATCGATGATGTTCTTCGCCTACATGTTTGTCGACGTAATGTCACCCCTTAAATCGCTCCTTGAAGAAAAACTTCACTGGGACAGCGCAACATTCGGAACATACGCCGCGTCTGAATACTTTCTAAACGTATTCGTATTCTTCCTAATCTTTGCAGGTATTATCCTGGACAAGATGGGCATACGTTTTACCGGCCTGTTATCGGCATCGCTGATGGTAATCGGCGCTTGCATTAAGCTCATAGGCGTGAGCGAATGGTTTGAAACCACCCAATTATGCGAATGGCTTAACAGCTGGTGGACCTCATTTCCCGGTAGCGCCAAGATGGCGTCGTTAGGCTTCATGATTTTCGGTTGCGGCTGTGAAATGGCTGGAACAACCGTGTCAAAAGCCATTGCAAAATGGTTTGAAGGCAAGGAAATGGCGCTCGCAATGGGTGTCGAAATGTCAATCGCTCGTCTCGGCGTGTTCGCCGTGATGTGGATTTCACCGCTTGTCAGCAACAGCTTTGACCAGTCAATCGTTGCTCCGGTCGCGTTCTGCACAGCACTGCTGTTAATAGGCTTGATTAGCTACACGGTTTTCGTATTCATGGATACCCGTCTCGACCATCAACTTAAAGCCGAAGGTAAAAAAGAAGATGCTGGCGGCGATGAAGAATTCCATATATCTGACCTTGGGAAAATCCTATCAAGCAAAATGTTCTGGCTCGTAGCCCTTCTCTGCGTACTTTATTATAGCGGCATTTTCCCCTTCCAGCGATATGCACCAAACTACGTTCAGGAAACACTTAACGTCAGCGCCGAAACCGCCGCACGCCTTTTCAGTGTATTCCCAATCCTCGCAATGATACTCACTCCGTTCTTAGGAGCGTTCCTCGACTATCGTGGCAAAGGCGCAACCATGCTCATTATCGGTGCAGTAATCATGACATGCTGCCACCTCGGATTTGCCTTCCTTTTACCAGCCGTGCCTCAGATTTGGCTCGCCGTGACGCTAATCCTCGTGTTAGGCGTGTCATTCTCGCTCGTACCGGCTGCATTGTGGCCATCAGTACCGAAGATTATTGACGCCAACATCCTCGGCTCGGCCTACTGTCTGATTTTCTGGATTCAGAATATCGGCCTTTGTCTCGTGCCCCTCCTAATTGGCGAAACGCTCGACGCAACAGGAGGCTACAAGGTGCCGATGTTGATTTTTGCATCATTCGGTGTCCTCGCCATCATCTTTGGAGTTTGGCTA
>CAMWQZ010000086.1 GCA_947176515.1 uncultured Bacteroidales bacterium
ATATATTTATAGTGTGTAGTTGGTCAAAATCTTTTCAAATTTCGATATTTTAATAATGATTACCAAACAATAGAAGAAAAAGTTTTCAACATACGGCTTCTGCGTATTTTCAAAATGGAAAACTTTTGCTCGTATTGCCATTGATTAGTCCATTGATTATTAATTATCTAAGAAATAATTTTGGAAAACTTTGTCAAATGTTGATAATTAGTTTGTGTAAAATTTTGCCTATTCAAATTAATTTTTGAAATTTGCAGCCGTCTCCAGTAATTAATGGGGCATTGCTTTTTAGTTTTTAAGTTAGGCTAAAATTAGTCTGGCTCTGTTTTCTTGACTTAGATTTAATAATCAATCAAATCACAATTTAAAGTGGAAAATAAATCACATACCTATGATGATGCTTTCCAAGCATCATTAAAATATTTCGGAGGCGATGAACTTGCCGCAAGAGTTTGGGTTAGCAAGTATGCGCTTAAAGACTCTTTTGGCAATATATTTGAGCTTACCCCCGACGACATGCATCACCGTATCGCCGCCGAAATTGCCCGTATAGAAAAGAAATATCCCAATCCGATGAGTGAAGAGGAGATATACTCTTTACTTAAAGATTTCAGATATATTGTTCCTCAGGGTAGTCCGATGTCTGGTATCGGCAACAACTATCAGGTTGGCTCTTTGTCAAATTGCTTCGTTATCGGTCTCGACGGTGCTCCTGATTCTTATGGTGGTGTGATTAAGATTGACGAGGAGCAGGTCCAGCTCATGAAACGTCGCGGTGGTGTTGGTCATGACCTTTCTCATATCCGTCCCAAAGGCACACCTGTTAAAAACTCGGCGCTGACTTCCACTGGTCTCGTTCCGTTTATGGAGCGTTACTCTAATTCTACCCGTGAGGTTGCTCAGGATGGCCGTCGTGGAGCATTGATGATGACCGTTTCAATCAAGCATCCCGATTCCGAAGCGTTCATTGATGCCAAGATGACCGAAGGCAAGGTGACAGGTGCCAATGTCTCAGTCCGCATTGACGATGATTTCATGAAGGCGGCAACTGAAGGCGGTACATATGTGCAGCAATATCCTGTCAAGGGACAACCTATTATTACAAAAGAAACTGACGCTAAAGCTCTTTGGGCAAAGATTATTCATAACGCATGGAAATCAGCTGAGCCTGGAGTGCTATTCTGGGATACCATCACCAGAGAGTCAGTGCCCGATTGTTACGCAGACCTTGGTTTCCAGACAATTTCGACAAATCCGTGTGGCGAGATTCCTCTGTGCCCTTATGATAGCTGCCGACTTCTCGCTGTCAACCTCTATTCTTATGTTAAGCATCCCTTCACTCCCGAAGCAAGCTTTGATTTTGACCTCTTCAAGGAGCATATTGCAAAGGCTCAGCGCATAATGGATGACATTATTGACCTTGAAATGGAAAAGATTGATGCCATTCTCGAAAAGATTGAATCTGATCCCGAGACTGACGAAGTGAAAGCTGCTGAACGCAATCTCTGGCAAAAGATTAAGACCAAGACCCTGAAAGGCCGTCGCACAGGAGTCGGCACTACTGCTGAAGGCGACATGCTTGCTGCCCTTGGTCTTAAATATGGCACACCCGAAGCCACTGATTTTTCTGAATTAGTTCATAAGACTCTTGCTCTCGCGGCATATAATTCCTCTGTCACTTTGGCAGAAGAGCGTGGCGCATTCGAAATCTTCGATGCCGAGCGTGAGAAAAACAATCCATATATTAAACGTCTTGGCGAAGCTGACCCTGCATTATTGGAGCGTATGCGCAAACACGGTCGTCGCAACATCGCCTGTCTTACCATAGCGCCGACTGGCACAACCAGCCTCATGACTCGTACTACATCAGGCATCGAGCCGGTTTTCCTTCCTGTCTATAAACGTCGTCGCAAGGTTAATCCTAACGATACCGAGGTGCGCATCGACTTTGTCGACGAATCTGGCGACGCATTCGAGGAATATGTCGTTTATCATCCGAAGTTCATTAACTGGATGGAAATTAACGGTATCGAGGTTCGTAACGATTATACCCAGGAACAGCTCGACGAACTCGTAAAGCGTTCGCCTTATTCAGGGGCTACATCCAACGATATTGACTGGCTCGAAAAAGTTAAGATGCAAGGCCGGATTCAGAAATGGGTTGACCACTCTATCTCAGTGACAATCAATCTACCGGCCGACGTTTCCGAAGAATTAGTCAACAACCTCTATGTTGAAGCGTGGCGTTCAGGTTGCAAGGGCTGCACTGTTTATCGCGATGGTTCGCGTTCTGGAGTTCTCGTTGCTCTCGAAAAGAAATCTTCAGAGCCTGCCGTTCCTGAGATTAAGCCTCATGTTGCAAAACGCCCGATTGAGCTCGAAGCAGACGTGGTTCGTTTCCAAAATAATAAAGAAAAGTGGATTGCATTCGTCGGTCTCATTGACGGTGCGCCTTACGAAATCTTCACAGGTCTTGCCGATGATGAAGACGGCATTTTCTGTCCTAAATCAGTTACTCACGGCAAGATTATCAAAGCTATTGACGAGAAAGGCAACAAGCGCTACGACTTCCAGTTCATCAATAAGCGCGGCTACAAGACCACAATCGAAGGTCTTTCCGACAAATTCAATCCCGAGTATTGGAACTATGCCAAACTTATTTCGGGCGTTCTACGTTACGGCATGCCTATCGATCAGGTATTGAAACTCGTTGGCGGTCTCGAACTCGATTCTCAGTCCATCAACACTTGGAAGATGGGTGTCGAGCGAGCGCTCAAAAAATATCTCCCCAACGGCACAAAAGCCAGCGGTCAGACCTGTCCCAACTGCGGACAAGAAACTCTTATCTATCAAGAAGGCTGTCTGATTTGCACATCATGCGGTACTTCAAAATGCGGCTAATACACAACTCCTTCATAACCAATTAACCACAGGTCAGGGATTTATGTCCCTGACCTTATTTTGCTTTTTTATGATGAAAACTCGTGCGTTATTATTCTGTTTGTTTGCCTTTGCCGCAAGCACTTTTGCATACGCTTCAGACTTTATGTCACAAGCTGATTCCATACGCACGGCGCTCTGTTATCAGCGTGAGCACTATCCGGCCTCGCAGTATCGCGATGTATATAAAAACTTTATGCAAGATTTCTTTGGCCCGGGGCATATTTTGGCTGATACAGTCGCTGCCGGACGTTACCTTAGAAAAGAATTATCTGAGACCGATGTCTTTGATGGCCCATTATTCGAGCCAACAGGTTTTAGAGGCAATTTTTATCGCGTAAATCTTAGCGTGCTAAAAGACGGTATTGTCCCCTACGATGTGTTTTTTGATGCCTTTGTAAGTAGTGTTCAAGGTGTGACTCCGCCTGACGCAGCATACTGGATGAATCTATGGCAGAAAATTGACAATGAAATCTCTATTTTAGGTTGGAAATTTCAGAATGAGCAATCTGACAGGACTGAGTTAAGTGCCCAGTTCAGCGAGGGCAATTATATCGTTCATCATAGCAAAGCCTATAATGAAGCCGTAAACTTTCATTACCGGATAATCTCTAAAGCTAATTTCGAACGCTATATTCGCCCCTATCTTTTTTCTGACTAAAACATAGATAGAAGACAATAGCTATTACCAGAGAATAGATTGCAAAGATTATCCACGGAGTTTCCCAATCTCCCATAAACAGTCTTAGCTTGTTTCCTGTCGCCGTTGTGACAGATTCCCAGCTGCACCAGTGATTAATCACCATCCCGGCGACTAATGTCCCGGCGCTTGCGCCGATGCCGTTACTCATAAGCATCATCACTCCTTGTCCCAGCCCTTTGTTGTTAGCCGAAGACTGTTGCTCTATGTAGAGGTGCCCGGCAATAGTGAGGAAGTTAAAGGCAAGTCCGTAGACAATCATTGACATTACCAGCATCCAAAGGCCGTCACCAGGATTTCCAAACGCAAAAAGGAAATATCGCAGCGCCCATGCAATCAATCCCATCGCGAACACAACCCTGATTGACCATTTTCTCAGTGCCAAGCCAACCAGCAGCACACATGCTCCTTCCGAGATTTGAGATAGCGAAAATAGCATGGTCGCATTTCCTGCTGCAAGAGTGTTGGCATACTCTTTGACCCCTGCAAAATGAGTTATGAATGGAGTTGCAAATCCGTTTGAAATCTGGAGGCACACACCGCTCAGTGCAGCGAACACAAGAAAAATCCGAGTCTCGCGTTTAGAGAAAAATTCTGCAAGCACCCCCTTGCCATAGATGCTGCGATTCTGCTTTTGACCGTGTAGACCCTTTGTGTCACAATCAATTTTGAGTGTGATAGCATAGCATGCGCATACAAGTCCGAACACAGACGCAGTCAGCAGCTGCATCGGTGTATATTGAAATCTGAAATGAGAGTAGGGGTGAGCATCTGAAAGCGTGAACCCAAACGCTCCGTCATACCAATAAGCGCTATTGACAAACCACATCGCAGCCACAAAACCCACCGTACCCCAGATTCTTATCGTTGGGAATACATCTACAGGCTGATGGCCCTTCGCGTGTATCATCCTGAACGCCGTAGTGTTCGACAATGCCAATGTGGGCATATAGAATAATAGGAAAAGCAAATAGATAGGGTAGAACACCTTGAAATCAAGCGTCTGATGACTCGAAGCATAACACCACGCTCCAAGCATCGTGGCGCTCGCCAATATATGACAGATGGATAACAGCCGCGAAGGCGAAATCATGCGGTCTGACACATATCCCATTACTGCCGGTGATATCAATGACACTACTCCAATCGCTGCATAAAACCATGCGATGTCCTGACCCAGGCCTCCGACTCCTAATAGCTGGCCAAAACAAGTGAGGTAGCAGCCCCATATTCCAAATTGGAGAAAATACAATATTGATAGGCGAGTGCGCATTACCGATACTTGGCTGTGGATTACGATTGTGTTAGAACTTAAATTCAACTCCGCCCATGATTGTCGTGCCTGGCATAGGGCAGCCGTAGATTATCTCATAGTGCTTGTTGGTGATATTGTCGAACTTTACAGACAATGTTACAGGCACAGTTCCTTTAAGAGTGTACGCTCCTCTGAAGTTCAGCAGCGTGTAGCTTATGCGTGCGTTATCGGGTGCACCGTTATACATACTCCATATGCTCGTCTCGTCAAGCGTGAAGCTGAATTGCTTAGGTGACCATGTTATTTCTGTGTTCAGCTTATTCTTAGGTGAATAAAGGGTCTTTGCATTTGTATGCAGATAACTGTAGTTTGCATTGAGCACTACGGTTGGCGAGAACCTATAAGCGGCTTCGAGTTCAAAACCCTTATTAATGAAACTGCCGGTATTTACGTTTTTCGGTCGGCCGTCTATTCTCACGGTTTGAATCATGTTGTCACCGTCAATGAAGAACAATGCTGCCCCTATCATCAGATTGCCGTTCATGAAATGCTGGCGATAGCTCAACTCATAGTTAAGCATATATTCTGGCTTAAGGTCTGCATTAGCCGGTGGGTAGAGATATAGTTCGCGTATATTAGGTGCGCGGAAACCTTTGCTGAACGATGCTTTAATCTGAGAGTCGGCCCCGGGTCTGAATACCAGGCCTGCCTGCGGCACCCATACATTTCCGTAAGTCGAACCGTGCTGCAATCTGACACCGGCGTTGACATTTACAATATTATTAATAAATCCTTGTTGCATCATCACATATCCGGCTATTTCATTGACCCCGTGCTTCGCGTCTGACGATTTGACCGACGGGTCAGCCTTTGACGTATTCCACACATGGCCGCCCCAGCGTTGGAAATCAACGCCTGCCGACAGGTCATTATTTTGCCAGAGATATAATGTTTGATAGAGCGTTACACCCATATTATAATCAGTAGAGTTGAACAGGTAGTCTTTGGGTGCGGTTCCTGGCGTGTTGCCGTCGTCTACCTTGTGGGTTCCCCAGCTCACATAAGCCTGGATGCCGCCGTCTGCTTTGTCAAATGTGTTTTTTAGATAGATTGCGCCGGTGCCACG
>CAMWQZ010000087.1 GCA_947176515.1 uncultured Bacteroidales bacterium
CTATATTGTTTGTGCCGCCATCAAGAGGACCCATATGGAAAATCTCTTCGCCCGTTGCAACTTTTACGCCTCTGTATTCCATCGGACCGGGGTTTTTAGCACAAGCACCGTCGACGGCTATAGCATCAAGACGGATTTCAGGAAAGGCAGAATAGTTTACGATATCGCATTTGTGAGCACCTATCTGCTTGAATATTTCAAGGTCATCATTACCGTTACCTCTGAAAGCGGCAACAGCATCTGCTTGCGAACCAAAAGATTTATATCTGGCGCCGGGGAAACCGTGTACCTGAGCCTCACATTCCTCCCAAGAGTCGTAGACACCCGGTGCGTGACCTTCCCAGACGACATAAAATTTTCGCTTCGACGCACACATTACGAGCACTGCAACAATAGGTTAATATCAACCACCCTCATGCCCAGCAAGGACGCAACTTCAGCGCTAACGGGCTTGCCGAGGAAAGTGTAAGCCGCCCCCCTGAGTCCGGGATTGATTTTTATTGCGTCGAGCGCTGTCCTGCATGCCACAATATCCTCAAACATGGTCAGCAACGTGTTACTCAATGCCATAGCGGCAGTTCGTGGAACGGCACTACCAGCATTTATATAGCATACGCGTTGACCCGACTCCGGGGCATTGTCACAAGGCGAAGCCAGCGCCAAGTCAACTGTCGGCATGGATGGGAACATGGGAGATTGTGCGTGGTTCAAATCGAAGGTTATAACGCCGCGCTTCATGTCGCCCACTTCTTCTGACGAAATTTCGACAGGGCGGCGAAGCGAGCAACCGATTACGATGTCGGCTGTGCGAAGTGCAGAATGTAAGACCCTCGGATGTAAGGCAGAAGCGATTACACCTGGTCCTACGGCTGCTTCAAGGTCGCGAAGACGGTATATATCATTATCAAATAGTCGCACAGTTGCCCCTAAACCGATAGCTGAACGCGCAGCCGCAAGAGCCGCAAGGTCAGCGCCAATAAGAGTCAACTCACAAGGCACGACGCCAGCGATGCCGCCAAGCAGGATGCCTTTGCCGTGAATCGCATCGGCAAGCAAAGAAGAAGCAATCGCAACTGCCGCGCGGCCGTCAATCTCACGTAAAATATCGGCAAAAGGGTGATTTCCCGAACTATCGCTTATCTTATCGAGGGCAATAGCAGTCACCGAACGCTGCAAAAGAACGCGGATTGCTCCCGGCGAACGGCTTTCGGCATGCTCAAAACCCAACAGCAATGCACCTCGCTTCAATTTGCGTGCATCTGCCTCAGAAACCGTAGGCAGATAAACTACAATATCACACCGCAACGCCTCAGCGCGGTCAACCACTACGACTCCATGTCGGGCATACGCTTCATCCGAAAAATGGATTGACTCAGAAGCACCAGACTCCATTTTGACCGTAAAACCGCGGTCAACGAGCATGGCTGCTGCTTCAGGCGTAAGCGGAAAACGACGCTCAGCCGGCGACAACGATGTCGGCAGGCCGATTGACACTTGGCGTGGCGTGACAGCTGTCTTGACGAGCTGTTCGAGCGGTGTGGGAGTTGCCATTAATAATAATTTATTGAATGTTAGCTTTGTAGAAACATATTTATAAATAATCTCACGCTCTCATTAATCTCGTCTTCACATTCCAGACGCGAACTGTCAAATCTGGCAGTAGAGCGGCTATAATGTGGAGCGCGGCGGTCAAGATTTTCAGTCACATATCGCTCGAGCTCGCCACCGTCTGAGAGCTTAGCCACCAACGGACGCGAAGCTCGCTCTGCAACGAGGCGCCTGATTATGACTTCAGGCGAAGCCGTCAGCCAAACGGTTGTGCCCGATTGGTTCATAACATCCATATTGTCGCCAAAGCAAGGAGTACCGCCTCCACAGGCAACGATGACACCATCGTCGCCCGTAGCGGTAAGCCGTTTGAGAGCAAGAGATTCCAAATGCCGAAAATGGGACTCCCCATCTTCGGCAAATATCTGTGTAATCGTTTTACCGGCTTCAGCCTCGATGTATTCGTCGAGGTCAATAAAACGCATCCCGGTCGACGCAGCAAGTGCGCGCCCCAGGGTGGTTTTACCAGAGGCCATATAGCCGATTAGAAAAATAAGATGCCTTTGGGGCGCAGGTCTCACTTTTTAGCCTGGTCTTTCAAGAGGTCGCGAATCTCAGTGAGAAGTTCTTCCTGAGTAGGACCGGCAGGAGCAGCAGGCGCTTCTTCTGCTTTCTTCTTAAACTTGTTCATGAAACGGATAGCCATGAAAATACAGAATGCGATGATGAGGAAGTCAACGATAGTCTGCACAAACATGCCCCAGCTGAGCCATACGGCATCTTTGGCAACTTCACCGTCAGGACCGAGGACAGCGTCGCGAAGCATAACTTTGTTTTCGCTGAACGATACACCGCCAGTGATAACGCCGATTACCGGCATGATGACATCATTAACAAGAGAGCTGACGATTTTACCGAAAGCACCGCCGATGATAACACCGATTGCCATATCGACAACATTACCTTTCATTGCGAATTCCTTGAATTCAGTAAGAAACTTTCCCATAATTGTTTTTTGTTTTGTTATTTAATATTTGGTTATGTTTTATAGCTACAAAAGTAGAAAAATTATTCTAATATAATAGTCTGTACTTTTAATTTTTTATCGCTTAACAAATTATTATTTCGACTTAGGAGTGATTTTTAGAAGTTTCACACCGTGATATGGCACCGCGACATCAAACGACTCGGCAGCGGTTGTCATAATGTCGGCGTTTCGCCATATGTCTCTGACTGTCACCTCTCCGTCAAATCCCAGGTCGCGAAGATTGACCGTAAAGCCGTAATCACGATGTTGCATAGCCTCGCCATCATCTTGATTCCACAGTACGAAATACGGGTCCATGTTAAAGCATCCGAGCGCCACAGAGCCGTCGGCCAACGGTTTATACCAAATCTGACCGTTATCGACAACTTTTTTAGTCGCCGGGGCACATAATTCATCCTGGTCAACAGCAATTACTTCGCGATTTGTGAGCAAAGAAAGCGTAAAATCATCGAGCCGCTCAACGTCGCAACCGAGCAGTAGCGGAGCTGAAAGTATAGCCCACAAAGAGACATGGGCATATTGCTCGTCTGGGGTCAGCAGCGTAGGATGTTTCGGCGCGCCCCAGCCTCCGCCAACTTCTCCGACCACCATCATATCGGGGTCGTTGAATCGACCCGGGGCTGTCGCAGGAGCGCAAACGTCCTGGCAGTTACCGATAGCCTGGACAACATTCCAATGGTCGGTGATGTCGCAGGTCGTGCGCCAATGATTACCTCCAGCTTCAGCACCCCAAACCCAAACGCGTGGCGCTCCGTAGCCTACACAATATACAATATCTCGTCCGGCGCTGTCAAGAGCCGCGCGCATTTTGTCGTAAGGCTCGCGAATTGAGCCTTCGCTTGAATCTTTTTCGACCTTTGTGTGACTGCAATAATCATATTTGAGATAGTCCACGCCCCAGTCAGCCCAAGTTTTTGCATCTATATCCTCATGCTGATAAGAGGCGATAAAATTGCCGCAGGTCGTCGGGCCGGGGGAAGAATACAAGCCGAACTTCATGCCCTTGGAGTGCATGTAATCGGTCAAGGCTTTCATGTCGGGCCACCTTTCGTTACCATGCAGCACACCGTCATCATCGCGGCTGGGCGCTTCCCATCCATCATCAACGCTGACATAAGTCCAGCCATAGGGATGCAGCTTTTCGTGCATAATGTCGGTCGTGCGGCGCAGAATCTCATCGCTTGCGCCAAAGCGCCAACAATTCCAACTGCTCCAACCCATAATCGGAGTGAGCGATATACGGTCACCAATTTTAATTACTACCTCTTTCTTATCAACCCCTGAATCATTTTTTGCAATAAGAGTGACCTTATAATCACCGGCCATTTTTACGGCACCGGAAATCACGCCAGTGTTGCGGTCAATCTTAAGTCCTTTTGGCAAACCTTTTGCGTCAAAGGTCATCGGGCGTTCTCCCGACGCCATGACTGACCACAAAAAATCTGCACCCGGAGTCGCACCGAAGACCGCAGGGTTATTAATCAAAGGCTTGGCTGGCGAAGCAGGAGTGAGGATATAGGATTCTTTTTTCACAGCAGCAGGCCACACAGGGATAGCCTTAACGTCTGACCCATCAGTTGTAAATTTCACCTCGGCCCAGTCTCCGTGGTCATACATAAACTCGTCGTCACACATATCAATAAGAAGCAGCACCTTGTCAACACCCGTAAGGTCTACCTCAAACGGCCGGGCGGCATCGCCGCGCGTCATTACACCGCTGCGCCACAGTTCGCGCCCGTCACCGATAATTTTAAATTCAAGATTTGTTGCAAAAAGGTTTGCGTCATCAGAGCCAACAAGTCCCTCGACCTTCTGAGCCTTGCCCCCAAGGTCAAAAAGCATACGGCTGATAGCGTGTCCGCCTATACCGCGTTCAAAACGCTTGCCACCGATGCTGAGCGGCGTGCCAACAACCGAACGGTTGACTTGGGGCGCACCCCAGTCCTGGACATAGCAACCATTAGATTTAATCTCGTCAAGCCATACATTGCGTGATTCAGCACTTGCCTGCGCCCCACCGAGCCATGAAGCTATCGAAACCAGTCCGCAGGCTAATAATTTTATTCTTTTATTCATATGAAATGCGTTACGATTGACTACAAAGTTATGCAAAAGTTCTCGCGCAGCCAACTCTTATCAAGATGTGTTTTATCCGACAATTCGCAAAAAAATGCAAATTGTTGCAAAAACGAGCCTTACGAAAACTTATAACGAAATGTTTTTTGCTAACTTTGTAGGAAATCAACAATAATGAAGCTTAAAACAATCGCAATATTAATGGCCGTGGCGTTAGCCGTTGCACTGCCGACAAAAATGTCGGCGGTCATCCATTCATCGCTCGGAAAGCCTGACCTATCAGCCATCAAAGAAGCTTCAACTGACCCCGACTCGAAATTCTACTACCCGACTCTGCTGAAAAGTTTCATGGCTAATGACACCACCATGACCGACGAACAATTTCAGTATTTCTATTACGGCACACTGTTTCAGGAAGATTATGACCCATATAGGCAAACCTTCCGTCCAAAGGAGCTCGATGTGCTTAAGCCAATCTACCAGAAACAAGACCAATCACGCTCAGAGCGTCAGATGGTGCTCGACTACGCCATAGCTGCAATCGAGGATAATCCTGTCAATATTCAACAGCTCGTCCACAGAGTTTACACTTACGAAAAGAGCAAGAAGTTTGACCTTGCCAAAATATGGCAGTACAAACTCAACCACATCTTGTTGGTAATCGCATCATCTGGCGACGGAACAACACCTGAGACAGCGAGAATAGTAGTCTATCCCGAGCATGAATACGACTTCCTCAATCTTGCAGGCTTCATGGCTACGGGTCAAAAGTTTGAAGCACCGCGTTATGACGTTATCAGCGTCAAGCAGCGCAACAGCAATGACCCCGAAGGTTTCTACTACGATATTTCAGAGATGCTTCACCAGTATTTTTTGAAGCATCCTTCGGAACTTGAAGACCAGGATGACGAGCCCACTGACGATGAGCCTGACACCACCCCTGAAGCCATAGAGTAAAGTAAAGTCAAGGCAAAGGAAAGCGAAATTGCTTGAGGCGGCGTTCGAGTTCTGCCTCCCTGCCATTGCAATACCTGTCACAGAGAGCATGAAATTTAGGCGAGTGATTCATCTCAGTAAGATGTGCCAGCTCATGATACACCACATAGTCACGCAGCTCCTGAGGCATGAACACAAGCACAACACTTAACGAAATTACCCGTCGAGAATCGCAGCGGCCGAGAGTCTTGCGACCAGAGGTGAGACGCCATTCAGCCGGACGCACTCCTACACTGTCAGCAAGATCGGCTGCGCGAGGCAAAAGCACTGCCGGCGCGAGATAACGGGCTATACTCTTCATCATCCTCGCAATGCCATCAATAACCTCGGGGGCTTGCAGGTC
>CAMWQZ010000088.1 GCA_947176515.1 uncultured Bacteroidales bacterium
GGCATAAGGAATGAAGACAGAACTGAAAGCACCACAATGAGACCTGCGAGCGTCCATGTGATTTTTTCGATGCCGCTATTTGTTGAGCGCACACCCATCACGGCGTTAGCACCACTGAATTGCGAAGAAAGACCACCACCTTTAGATTTCTGAATCAAAACGATGCCAATCAGCAAGATGGCAACTATAACGGTGAGGACGATAGTAATAACGTACATAAATTATAGATAAATTAATGATATTTTTATTGTTTATTTTCCGTTTGCGGCTTGCTTGATTTTGATAAGTTTCTGCAAGAAACGCAATTGGTCTGCAAAGTAAATACTTTTTTTCGGATAATTCAAACTTAAATTGGATATAATTTCATAAGCGCGCTCATATCGGCCCTGTTTTATGAATATTTTGGCAAGGCTTTCGCTTAGGAGGGTGTCGTCAGAGGGTTGTTTGTCGATCGGTTTTTCTGTTGTTGGGTTTGCGGACGCACCGGGGTGCGCTGCGTCGTTTGTTTTGTTGGTGTTTTGGGTGGACGCACCGGGGTGCGTCCCTACAGTTTCGTTGGTGGTGGCATCGTCGCGGAGGAGGATTTCGGCGTAGTCGGGGACCGGGTTAAAAATCATGCGTTCGAGCAGCTCTGTTTCCGCCGGGTCAGCCGTGCCGTAATTGGCAAAGAAAGTGTCGATAGCGTTGTCGGTAGATGACTGCGGCTCAGACGGCGCTTTGGGATAGATGTTGGCAAACACCTCGCTTTGGTCGCCTAAGATGTTGAAAAGCGCTGTTTTATCACCGCTCACTACTGCGAGATGGAGTCTCAGATTATAAATCTCTTTCTCTGTCAGCCTATCTTGATGGTATTTGAGCAGAGCCATAGCCGGCAGAGGTGAGTAGGGGAAACTTTCGCGCATAGATCGGAGGGTGTCAACGGAGAGCGATGCCGGGTCGGCTGCAAGGCGGTAGAGTGGGGTTGACGTGTCCATATTACCAGTCTCCGAGTGTTGCGTTAAAAATCAGCTCTACAAGCTCTTTTGAAATCTGTTGACAGAGGTCGTCCTGCACATCATTGAGCATCAGCGAACTGTCGAAGTCGCGATAAGCGCTAAACGATTGGTCGATGTCTTTGTTGGCCTGTTTGTTGTCAGTGTATTTCACTCTCACGGTGATAGTCAAGCGAGTCTGCGATGCGTAGGCATTCTCGGTGACGGCCTGCGGCGATAGGCTATAGCCAGTGATTTCGCCTTCAATCTGAAGGTCAGAGGCGCCGTCGACGGTCTGCAGACGGGTGTTACGAGTGATATAATCGAGGAGTTCGTTTTCAAAAGTCTGTTGGAGAGGGGGGTATACGAGGGCGGCACGGATGGGAAATTCAGAGACATGGATAGTCTTATAGACAGTGTAGTCTAAGGCTGAGCCGTTGAATTTATAGCTTATGCGGCAGCCTGGTACGCTGATAAGAAGCGCCACTGCCAGAAGCAGTGTGCGGAGAAAGTTTCGTGGATTATTGATCAAGGCCATATTCTTTGATTTTTCTATAGAGGGTGCGTTCGGAGATGCCGAGTTCGCGCGCCGCCACCTTGCGTCGGCCGCTGTTTCGTTCGAGAGCGGCTTCGATTGCCTGACGCTCTTTTTCCTCGAGCGAGTGTGGCTCCTCGGGGTCAACAAGTTTGGGTACGGAAGGAGAGCGCGAAATGTCGACGAGCGCTGTCGGCATAACTTCGGCGTCGGCGGAGAAGGTTGTATCTTCTTCCGTAGCCGGAGTTTCATTTACGTCTACAAATGCCTCAACAAGTTTAGGCTGCTTCTCGCCAAGGCGGTCTTTGAGTTCTTCAATCTGGTTTTGAAGCCTGAATATCATGTTGAAGATTAGTTCGCGCTCGTTGTCGTATGAGCGCGAGCGCGAGGACGAGAGGGCCGGTGTGTAGACCGTAGCGTTTGCCGGCAGATAGTTAGCTATAATTTCGCTGTCGATTTCCTTGCCGCTTTCAAACAGGGCAATCTGCTCGATGACATTTTTAAGCTGGCGCACGTTTCCTGGCCATGAATAGTGACTCAGCGCCATGCGTCCTGAGTCAGAGAAAGAGATTGGGGCTGTGCGGTAACGCTCGGCGAAATCTGACGCGAATTTACGGGCAAGCAGCATTATGTCGTCGCCACGGTCGCGCAATGGCGGAATGTTAATCTGAACTGTTGAAAGACGATAGTAGAGGTCTTCGCGGAATTTTCCTTCAGATACGGCTTTGAGCAGGTCGACGTTAGTAGCGGCGACGACGCGGATGTTGGTTTTCTGAACAACTGATGAGCCGACTTTAAGAAATTCGCCAGTTTCGAGCACACGCAGCAACCGGGCCTGAGTGGTGAGAGGTAGCTCTGCGACTTCGTCGAGGAAAATCGTGCCGCCATTAGCTTCTTCGAAATAACCCTTGCGCGAGGCAACCGCGCCGGTGAACGACCCTTTTTCATGACCGAAAAGTTCAGAGTCAATTGTGCCTTCGGGGATTGCACCGCAGTTGACGGCTATGTATTTTGAATGTTTACGTGGGCTATAAGCGTGGATAATCTGAGGGAAAAACTCTTTGCCAGTGCCACTTTCGCCGATGACGAGCACCGAAAGGTCGATTGGCGCAACACGAATGGCTCTTGCCACCGCCACTTGGAGCGCCGGTGAATTACCGACTATGCCCAGACGCTGTTTGGCCTGGCGCACATCGGCAGGAATTTCGTTTTGAGGAATCAGTCCTTGTGACATAAGAGTGCAAATATAATAAATTTTAAATTTCTCATTCTTAAAATTTCATTATTTCAGTCTTACAGCAGTGTCATATTAAAGTCATCGACGAATGCGTCAAACTGCGGATTTGTCCGGCGCATGTGGGCGAGGACTTCGCGCTCGGTCCAGGTCTTTGGCGACGAAGGGCCGTCTTTAAGCGCCACTTCGAGCGAAAAGTTGTCGTTGACGAGACTGTTACGCATATACGTGACAATGTTGCCAAGGTTATCATTTACGAGGCTAATCTGGATGTCGTTTTCGACAGCCACGCGGAAACGGTCACCGTCGATGCGCTCCGGCTGACAGTTGCGCATGATGTTGACAAGCAAGTGAGCCGTAGAGTGAGACTGCATGTAAGAGTGCCAGAAATTTATGACAGCGTCGTCGGTATATGGCGTCGAGCGAATTTCGTGAGGCTCTGCAGCAGTTACAGTCTCGGTCTCAACGTGGGCCGTCTTGCGCAGCGACAGCCCAGGAGTGGGCAGCCGCAGACGGCCTGTCACCGCAGGAGTCGGCTCGGGTCGAGCGGCTGGCTCGGCAACGGTCTGAGCCGTAGCCTGAACCGCTTCGGTTTGCTGATAGGTGACCGCCTGATTGGGCGCCTGATTTGAGGAGAAAGCGGCTATAGGTTTTAACTGCCCCTCTCCATCGCCGCTATCACTTTGGGAGGGGCTGAGTGGTTGGCATAGCTTAATCAACATCAGTTCGACAAGGAACTGCTTGTTGGCGGCCTGCCGGTAATTAAGGTCTGTAGTATTGCAGAGGTCCATCGCCTTATATAAAAACTCGGGCTTGCATCGCGACGCTATCTCAGCCATCTCAGTTTTCAGCTGGTCAGGAACTTCGAGTAACGGCAGAGTGTGAGGACTCGCAGCGAGCATGATGTCACGGATATACAATGCCAGTCCGTTGACAAAAAACTGTGAGTCGAAACCTTTATCGCGAATCTGTTTGTAGATTACAAGTGCCTGAGGAACATCATTAGCTAAAAATGCGTCAATAAGTTTCTTATAATAGGCGTGGTCGAGGACATTGAGATTGTCGATGGCCGACTGATAGGTGATGTTGCCGCGCGACGAAGCCGCTACCTGGTCGAAGATTGAGAGAGCGTCGCGCATAGCTCCATCGGCCTTTGACGCGATTACGGCGAGAGCCGCAGGGTCGGCAGTGATGCCTTCCTGCTTGGCGACATACGACATGTGGTCGACCATATCACGAATCGTGATGCGGTTGAAGTCGTAAATCTGACAGCGAGACAAGATGGTCGGTATCACCTTGTGTTTCTCGGTGGTAGCGAGGATGAAAATCACATAGGACGGTGGCTCTTCGAGCGTCTTGAGAAAGGCGTTGAAAGCCTGGTTAGAGAGCATGTGCACCTCATCGATGATAAACACGCGGTAGCGTCCCTGGGTTGGAGGGAGCTGCACTTGCTCTATCATAGCGCGGATGTCGTCAACGCCGTTATGAGAGGCTGCGTCGAGCTCGACGATGTTGAGCGAGCGACCCTCGTTGAAATCGTTACAAGAGTTGCAGCAGTTGCAAGCTTCGCCGTCGGGTCCGGGGTTCTCGCAGTTGATTGTCTTTGCAAAAATGCGCGCACACGAAGTCTTGCCCACTCCGCGCGAGCCGCAGAAGAGGTAAGCGTGAGCCAGACGGTCAGAGGCTATGGCGTTTTTTAAGGTTGACGTCAGCGCCGGTTGCCCGACCACAGAAGCGAAGGTCGAGGGCCTGTATTTTCGGGCTGATACGATATAATGTTCCATGTATGCAAATTTAATCCTTTTCTTTCAAAATACAAAAAAAGAAAAGGCTCTATCAAAACTTCAGTCTTCGAGATAGTAGTCAATCGAGGTTACGACGCGGATGTTTTTGATGTAGGGGGTGTACTGGTCGCGGTCTTCGATTGAGAACTGACCCTGACGGGCGGTCTTGATTTTGCCGAGGTGACTCTCAGAGTCGGCAGCAAACTTAGCCGCGGCTTCACGTGCATTGCGCGTGGCCTCGGCAATCATTTCAGGCTTGATAGAGTTGAGATCGGTGTACTCGTAGGTGGTCTGATACTGGTAGTTTCCGGCAATGACCGCCACACCCTGCTTCATAAGGTCGGTCTGGCTGTCGATAAGCTTGCGCACCTGGTCGACTTTCGACGATGTAACGACGATGACATTGGTGACGTTATAGCGCACTCTGACATTTTCAGCGTTGTAGCTGTCGGCCAGACGGTCTGTTACAGCCGGCGGATTGACCGAGATTTCGCTCTCCTCGATACCGTTTGATTTCAGGAAGTTGACGATTGTGGCATTGTTTGACTGGATTTTATCATAGATGGATACCAGGTCGTTGCCCATCTCCTTTGTGACGATAGGCCAAGTCACTTTGTTGGCCATCACCTGACGCTCGCAGAGTCCGCGCACCGTCACATCGCGGTCGCGGTCACTGAAATTGTCGATACCGGCTTTGAGCGCGAAGCCAAGCACTACGAGGCCGAGGGCGATGAACGCCGAAGCGAGTAAAATAGTTGATTTTTTCATTTCAAATGCTGTTTTAATATTGCTCATTCTAAAACACTGCCCATGCACGGATAGTTGCAAGAGAGTATGCTGCAAATGTACGATTTTTTCGTTAATTTTGCACTCACAAATAAAAATAGTCATGCGCATCGATATAATTACCGTCCTCCCCGAAATGCTTGAGTCGCCCTTAAACTGCTCGATACTCAAACGCGCCCAGGATAAGGGTCTTGCCGAGATTGCAGTCCATAATCTCAGAGACTACACGACCAACCGCCACCGCAAGGTTGATGACTATCCTTTTGGGGGCGACGCCGGCATGGTGATGCAGGTCGAGCCCGTCGACCGTTGCATTGCAGCCCTCAAGGAGCAACGTCATTACGATGAGGTGATATTCACCGCCCCTGACGGAGAGGTGTTCAACCAGCAGATTGCCAATCAAATGTCAATGCTCGACAACATTATCATACTCTGCGGCCACTATAAAGGGGTAGATTACCGTATCCGCGAACACCTTATCACGCGCGAAATATCAATCGGAGATTATGTGCTGACGGGTGGAGAACTTCCGGCGGTGATTATTACGGATGCCATCGTCAGGCTACTGCCCGGTGTGATAGGTGACGAGCAGAGTGCTCTGACTGACTCGTTTCAGGATAACTTGCTTGAGCCCCCGATTTATACCCGTCCGGCGAGCTATAACGGTTGGGATGTGCCAGAAATATTGTT
>CAMWQZ010000089.1 GCA_947176515.1 uncultured Bacteroidales bacterium
CACCTCCCAAAACTGCATTATGCATACTGGTCGGTTCTATTCCTGGCGAAGTTGCCCCCCAGCAGAGCCTCGTTATGCTTCGAACCGCAGTGCAAATATAGCAAAACACTGAATATGAGCCAAAATCAAAGTGCATTTTTAGCACCCATTTTGACCTATACGCCACAAAATCATATTACGCAAGAGAGCTGTCACCGAGTCTGTTAATGATGAACGGAAGAATATCGCTCAGATTGAACACTCAAGGCATCGGTTTTTTACTAACTTTATTACCAATGCCCTGAGTGCTATTGCTGCATACTGTTTCTTCCCTAAGAAACCGTCTATTAATCTTGAATTTGTGACTGATAATCAGCTAACGTTATTCTAATGTCTTATATCGAACTCACGTTAATTAAGTTGATTTCACTCACTGCGTGGTCTTAGTTGAAGTTTTCTATACGCTTATAGATTTCTTCTGGAGTCTGAATTTCGTATCTGTCTGTGTCGCGGAATTCTTCTTTCCCTTCTAAGCACTTTATAATGTCATCAAAATCACCTGTCACACCATCATCAACACAATCTGTCTCGTAAACTTTTTTGATTTCGGGAATAAGTTCCTTAGCCTTTAAATCTACAAGTAATGACATCACAAAACCGGCAAACGTACCATCACAAGCTTCAAGCTTGGGAAGACGGTCAACCATAGATATGAGGAGTTGGCGTAAAATTTCGATGACTTCCGGCCTACGTTCAGGATTATTTATGGCAATCATGCCGAGAGCATCCAAGCAATTAGACCGAAGATATGATTCAAACCCAGAGGCGTACATATAGGCGAGCATGGGTTGAATATAGTCTTTGCAGCAAGCATATAGAGCTTGTGGAATTATTTCGGGCGCTAAATCTCCGAGATGATAATCAGCAAACTCACTATTCTGACGCATGATTTCAAGTACGGCCTCTAATCCGTCGGGAGATTTCAACATGCTCAGCATGATAAGAGAATGTACTATTGAGCCATTTTCCTCATCGTTAATTGTCCCATCATCAATGGCCTTGTATGTCCTGCCGATTTCATACATTACGATATTATATATGTCGCTAATGGCTTCTTCAACGGGGAGAGCGTGAATCTTTGCGATTATATCATCGGGCAGACGATAGAAGTTGTTTTTATCAGAAAAGGCATCAGCGATAAACTGATGTCTAACAGTTAGTGTTGACGGGTAGCTGGGATGTTTATAGGAATATTCTTCGTCGGGCGTTCTTTCGCGATTATTCATTCTATCGATGATTGTATTTAGCATGGCCTTATTTGCAGCATTAGCTACCACATCATCATCGTCATATTCGTCATATTCATCATCTAAATCGTATTCATCATCGTCGATTGGTAATAGAAATTCGAAATTATCGCCAAGACGCTCTTTAAGGGTGTTTATATATACTCGCTCTTTATAGTCTTGGCCTACGACTAAGAAATATTTACCGTCTCGACCAAATTCATAGTCGATTAACGGTATATCTTCAGTGTCTTCTTCTAAAATATACTGACCAATCTCGAAATTTTTATGTGGTTCAATTCCAGCATCTTCAGCAAAGCTAATCGCTCCATATATTATATTGTGTGCTTCTTCGTAGGGTATTTCAACGAAGCCCTTTGTCAAAAAATACTCTAAACTCGATTTGTCGCCTCTCATGGTGTAGAACGCGTCTTTTACGCCCAAGCAATAAGTGTCGACCAAGAAATCGCCAAGGACAAGCTCCCCATTGGGTCGCGGTCTTGTTACAAATATATGTGCTAAACCATTTGCCTGCCACTCTCTATTAATAAGGCATTGCCCGATTGGTAATTGTCGAGCTTTCTCTTTGATATAGCGTTCGGGGCTTATCGTTTTTTGAGACTTAGATGAGGAAGTTTTTTTCTTTTTTGCCATATTTGCTTATGAGTGGATTCATTAACAAAGGTACGTAATATTTTGTGAGTTTAATGACTTCTGACAAAGAGTTTTTCTTACAAAGTCGTAATTTTTATATATTTGCCGAGTTAACTCTCGCGACCGCACTGACGTGGGTCTCGATTAGCCATATCCCCAAACCTTGGGTCTCGCTCCGCGATGCGAGTCTAACATAAGCTGAGAGGGATTAGTGGGAGCGAGAGGTGATGAGTTGGAGGAGGGTGTCGAATTTGACGTAGCGGTAGACAAAAGTGCGTTGGAGGAGAAGATTCCAGAATACGGAGACGAGGAAGGAAACTGTCAGACGGGCGATGGTGAATCGCAGGTTACGCGAGATACCCCACATGCCGAGCAGTGAGCTATCGAGGCAAATATCAGTCAGATACTCTGTGCCATAAGCGTTAAGAAGCAGTGAGCCAATCCATACCATCGCATATTTGATAACGACATTAGTCACCGGGCAATGCGAGCCGCGGAATGTCCACTTATAGTTAAGTGTGCAATTCACAACTCCGCCGGCAATCGCTCCGGCAGCCGCAGCGTCACCGCCGCTAAGACCTATCCACGCAAAGACAACAAACGATGTGATGAAATCGACCCACGCCGAAGCCTGAGACGTCGCCATCGCTTTCAGAACCCATGTCTGGGTTTTTATTTTGTCTATGAATTTGCTTGACACTGCCTTGCGGTTTTGAGAATTAAAGGTTAATGCAAAGGTAGTGATTTTTTCTACACACTGCAAACATTCTCTGTTAAAAAGCTTTACCCGAGCGCGGATTAGTGGTCGCGAGAGATGATGTAGTCAAAAAGATGTAACAGGGCCTCTTTGATATCAGACGGTGGGAATGACACAAGAGCGCTCTCGGCCTCTGCGCGCAGACGCTTCATCTCTTCAAATGCATACTCTATGCCGCCATTGTCCACGGCATAGGAAATCAGCGTGGCTATATCAGCGTCATCGAGTATTTCTTTGCGCGAAAGCTCTGCCATCGCTTCATGGTCAGGTAAATCTTCGCGCAGCAGAGTGTGGAGCAGCGGCAACGTAATCTTGCCTTCGCGCAAATCGTTGCTCGTCGGCTTGCCAATAGCATCACTGACGAAATAGTCAAACACGTCGTCGCGTATCTGGAAACAAAGCCCCAGCAGACGCGCATACTCGGCGAGCGCATCGACCCTCTCGTCAAAAACGCCGGCAGCGTAGCACCCCATCTTGGCGCAAGCTATGAAAAGTGAAGCTGTTTTGTTGGTGATGATATTATAATATGCGTCTTCGGTGAGGGTATGGTAACGCGCATTATAAATCTGGTCAATTTCGCCAAGTGACAAAAGTTTGCCAAGATGACAGAGGGCATCAATAATGCGGATGTCGCCTGTAGATATCGCCTGCTGCATGGCACACGACACAAAATAGTCACCGACAAGCACCGCAATATGATTATCCCAGATTGAATTAATCGTGGGCTTGTTGCGACGCGTCTTTGAATCATCGACCACGTCGTCGTGGATAAGCGTTGCATTGTGAAGAAGCTCAACCGAGGCGGCTGCAGCGATGGTGTTATCGTTCGTCTCACCAAAAAGTTTTGAGCATAAGATAACTATCACGGGGCGTATCTGCTTGCCTTTGGAGCTGAGCTGAGTCGATACAACCCTATTCATCAACATGTTGGATGTCGAG
The DNA here is from genome assembly GCA_947176515.1 of uncultured Bacteroidales bacterium. Taxonomy (GTDB): domain Bacteria; phylum Bacteroidota; class Bacteroidia; order Bacteroidales; family Muribaculaceae; genus CAG-873. The sequence goes on from CAMWQZ010000089.1 coordinate 3,616, forward strand.
AGTTGCGTGCTCATCTGCTCATTCAGCCGGTCGAGTTCAGGAGCAATCGTCTTATGTATGGCGTCAAGAATCGTCATAATAGTGCTTACAAGTTGCAAAGGTAGCAACTTTTTTTGATGGAACGACAGATTCTTAGTAATTTTAGCCGTTGATAATACACAGACACCCGAATATGGAAGAAAAAAAACTATTTTTACTTGATGCATACGCCCTTATTTACCGGGCATACTACGCCCTGTTACGTTCGCCCAGAGTGACGTCGACAGGATTTAACACATCGGCCATTTTCGGCTTCTGCAACACCCTCGACGAAATACTTCGCAAAGAGGCCCCCGGCTACATCGCCGTCTGCTTCGACCCTGCCGGCGGCCACACCTTCCGCCACGAAGCCTATCCCGAATACAAGGCTCAGCGCGACAAACAGCCCGAAGACATCACCCTGTCGGTGCCCTACATAAAGCGAATACTTGAAGCATACCGCATACCGATTATCGAAATGCCGCGTTATGAGGCCGACGACGTCATCGGCTCGCTCTCTGTCATAGCCGAAAAAGAGGGCTTCACCACTTATATGATGACCCCTGACAAAGATTATGGCCAGCTGGTCGACGAACACACGTTCATGTACCGTCCGGCATTGAAAGGCCAGGGCTTTGAAATCAGAGGGCCGAAAGAAGTCTGCGAACGCTACGGCATCTCGTCGCCCCGACAGGTCATCGACCTGCTCGCACTCGAAGGTGACGCGAGCGACAACGTCCCCGGCTGCCCCGGCGTAGGCGAAAAAACTGCTGCCAAGCTGATTGCCGAATGGGGCTCGGTCGAAAATCTTCTCGACAACGTCGACCAACTCAAAGGCGCTCTGCGCACTCGCGTCAGCGAACACGCCGACCAGATACGCTTCTCTAAATTTCTCGTCACAATCAAGACCGACGTCCCTCTCGATGTGACCCCCGACATGCTCGCCCGTCAGGAACCCGACGTGGCGGCACTCGTTTCAGTCTATGAAGAGCTTGAATTCAAGACCTTTGCGGCGCGGCTCAAATCAGCCGTTGAGCCTGTAAAACAGGAGCCGGCGCCGATGGGGTCGCTATTTGACTTTGATTCAGATGAGCAACCGGCTGTCGAAAGCCGCCCAGAGACACAGGTCAAAGAGCTTAGCGACCTCGGCGAGCTGTCAAACTTCTTAAGCAAAGCGTCTGAGCGAGAAATGGTCGGCATGGCGCTGTTTGTCGACGGCGACGAAGCCATGACGGCCCGATGGGAAGGCATAGCTTTCAACATTGACGACTCGGAGAGTGTGTATCTGACCCTGCCGCCTGCCGGCATGGGACGTGAGGAAGTAATGGCGACACTGGCGTCTCTGTTTGCAAATGAATCAGTCACTGTCGTCTCTGCCGACATCAAGCGTGATATCCTGCTGCTCCGCCGCGAAGGGGTCGACTTCACATGCCGATTCTTTGACGTAGCGGTCGCTCATTATATATTATCTCCTGAAACAAATCATCGCCCCGTCAGTCTTGCCGCAGCCTATCTTAAGCGCAAGTCGATGGACTATGATCTCACTGCCGCCGACGTCAAGGCTGCCAATGCCGCTGACCCACGTCGCTATGTCAAGGTCTACGGCGAGACAGCGCTTCTCGTGCGCCAGCTTGCACCCGTCCTGCTCAATGAAATCGAGCAGCAGGGTCAGAAACATCTGCTCGACAGGATAGAGTTTCCGTTTGTCCGAGTGCTCGCCGATATGGAATGGGAGGGCGTCAGAATCGACGTCGCTGAGCTCGCCTCACAATCGCGCCGGCTGACAGCCCGGATGGTCGACCTCGAGCGGCAAGTCTACGAGCTTGCCGGTGAGACATTCAACATCGGTTCGCCCATGCAGGTCGGCGATGTGCTTTTCGGCAAACTTCAGATTGACCCCTCAGCCAAGAAAACCAAACGCGGCGCATGGTCTACGACCGAAGAAGTGCTTGAAAAATACCGCAACCGCCATCCGATTGTCAGTCTCATTCTCGAGATTCGCGGCTTGAAAAAGCTTTTGGCAACATATGTCGACGCGCTACCTAAACTTATAAATCCGAGGACAGGCAAGATTCACACAACTTTTAATCAAACCGTTACCGCCACGGGGCGCATATCATCGGCCAATCCAAACCTCCAGAATATACCTATACGCACCGACGAGGGCCGCGACATACGCCGCGCGTTCATCCCCGACCGCGGCGACTTAATTATGAGCGCCGATTACTCACAGATTGAGTTGCGCCTCATGGCTCATCTCAGCAATGACCCGACCATGATTGAAGCCTTTGTCGAGCATCAGGACATCCACCGGGC
>CAMWQZ010000090.1 GCA_947176515.1 uncultured Bacteroidales bacterium
ATGTTATATCGATAAGGTCATGCCGGATAAGTTGGCTATCGACCTTGAATATGTAGACCGGGCAACTCTTTGGAACGACATAAAACTGATTTTTTCAACGTTCAAAGAAATCATAGTTAAATGAAGATATTAGTAACAGGCGCAGCAGGATTTATAGGTAGTGCTGTTTGCCGGAGATTGCTTGATAAGGGCGACACAGTTGTCGGACTTGACAATATAAATAGTTATTATGACCCTGAACTGAAGTATGGCCGTCTGAAGGGTCTCGGTATTTCAAAAGAGGAGGTAGCTTGGTATAAGTTTGCACAGAGCACGACGGATGAACGGTTCTGCTTTATTCGCATGAACTTGGAAGATACTCAGGCTATGCAGATGCTTTTTGCCAATGGCAATTTCGATGCTGTGGTAAATCTCGGAGCCCAGGCCGGAGTCCGCTATTCAATTACTAATCCCCAGGCATATATCGAAAGCAATGTGGATGGCTTCATTAATATCCTCGAAGGCTGCCGGCATAACAACGTAAAACATCTTGTATATGCTTCATCTTCGAGTGTATATGGTTTGAATGGGAAAGTGCCATTTTCCGAACATGATGGAATCGCTCATCCGGTAAGCCTGTATGCAGCTACCAAGAAGAGTAACGAGCTGATGGCTCATGCTTATTCAAAGCTGTATAATCTTCCGACAACAGGTCTCAGATTTTTCACAGTCTATGGCCCATGGGGACGCCCGGATATGTCGCCGTTCCTCTTTATTGATGCAATCCTTCATGACCGCTCGATAAAGGTATTCAACAACGGCGATATGTACCGCGATTTCACCTACATAGATGATATTGTCGAAGGTATTGTAAGAATCCTTGATGTAGTCCCCGAAGGTAATAAAGAGTGGGATGAGACCAATCCAGATCCGGCAACTTCACCTGCTCCTTACCGAGTTTATAATATCGGTAATCAACAACCAACGAAGCTGATGGACTACATTAAGTGCATAGAGAATGCTATCGGTCGCGAAGCAAAGAAAGAATTTCTTCCGATGCAACCTGGCGACGTGTATCAAACATATGCCGATTCATCAGCACTTGGCGAAGCTACAGGCTTTAAGCCATGTACACCCCTTCAAAATGGTATCGACCGCACAGTGGCATGGTTCAAAGAATATTATAATCTCTAATTATGAAAGAAAAATACAATATCGCTGTAGCCGGGACGGGATATGTCGGGCTCAGTATTGCCACTTTGTTGGCACAGCACAATCACGTCACTGCGGTTGATGTGATTCCTGAAAAGGTTGAGAAGATAAATAATCGAATTTCTCCAATTCAGGATGATTACATCGAAAAATATCTTGCAGAGAAAGAACTTGACTTGACAGCAACTCTCGATGGTACATCGGCATATAAAGATGCTGATTTCGTTGTTATCGCAGCTCCGACTAATTACGACCCTGTCAAGAATTTCTTTGATACGCATTGCATCGAGGATGTAATTGACCTTGTTTTGAGCGTCAATCCCCAAGCGGTTATGGTAATCAAATCGACTATCCCTGTAGGTTATTGCCGTAATCTCTACGTAAAGTATGCTGAAAAGGGTGTTAAGGAGTTCAACCTACTTTTCTTCCCAGAGTTCCTGCGTGAGAGTAAAGCATTATACGATAATCTCTATCCCTCACGTATAATTGCTGGAGTTCCCAAACTTATCGAACAGCCACGCTTTGCAGAAGAGAATGCAGCAATAGAAGCAGTAACGAATATTGAGAGACTCGATGAATCCGCTCATACATTTGCCGAACTTCTTAAACAAGGAGCTATTAAAGAAGATATCCCGGTTCTCTACATGGGAATGAAGGAAGCTGAGGCCGTAAAACTGTTCGCAAATACGTACCTTGCACTTCGCGTCAGCTACTTCAACGAACTCGATACTTATGCCGAAGTCAAAGGTCTTGACTCGCAAGCCATCATAGAAGGTGTAGGACTTGATCCACGTATTGGCACACATTATAACAATCCCTCGTTTGGATATGGCGGCTACTGTCTGCCTAAAGACACCAAACAACTTCTCGCAAACTACGCTGAAGTTCCACAGAATATGATGACTGCAATTGTGGAATCTAACCGTACCCGTAAAGACTTCATCGCAGATCAAGTATTGAGTCTTGCTGGATGGTATGATTACAGTGACAATAATGGCTATGATGGTCATGAAAATAAACCATGTACAATTGGTGTGTATCGCCTAACCATGAAATCTAATTCCGACAACTTCCGTCAGTCATCCATCCAGGGCGTAATGAAACGCATCAAGGCCAAAGGGGCTCAGGTCATCATCTACGAACCAACCCTCGAAGACGGAACAACTTTCTTCGGGAGCCTTGTTGTCAATGATCTCAATAAGTTTAAAGAACAATCACAAGCAATTGTAGCAAACCGCTATGATTCATGTCTAGACGACGTAGAAGACAAAGTCTATACACGCGATATATTCCGTAGAGACTGATTGTTTAGTGACCCTTCAATTCATAGTCAGTTTGGGTTGAAATAGGGAAGCGGCGATATGATTTAAAATGGCTATCCCCCGAGTCGAAATGGGCTCGGGGGATAGATGTTTTTATGAGATTACTATGTGGGGGGATTATTTTATGAGGATTTTGGTGGTTTGGGTGGGGGTGGCTTTGATGTAGAGGCCGGCCTTGGGTGATTTGACTTCTACGCCTTGGAGGTTGAAGTAGTGAGCGGAGTCGGTTGTTGCGCTATCTACGTCTTTGATACCGGTCGTGCTGCTTTCGGTGTAAGAGATTGGCGCAAGATAGAAGTACTCAGTACTGCCGATTTTTGAATATCTTACCACGCATGTTACGTCGTATGTTCCGGCAGGGTACTGCTTCACGCTATATGTGTCCTGAAATTCATATTGAGTGCCATCAGGAGTCGTTCCGTAGGCTTTGGTGTTGCCTGCGGCTGTATGTGTGGTGAATGTCACCTTGCTAAGAATTACCACTTTATCGACGTCGGCCTTGGTGACAGCTTCGACAATGGGATACTCAACGTCTACGGTCTCGGTCACCTTACCGGGGATGCCTTGCCAGATTACGCTGCTATAGATTGTAGCGTTGGTTGCAATCCAACCGGCCGGGATAACTTCGCCCACATTATACAGGGTCTTTGCAGCCTGGGTGCTTCCCTGGTTTCGGATATCCTCGAAACACCCTGCGTTGCCCTCGGCGTCAATGACAAATGCGAAATTTCCGTTAGCAAATGTTACTGTGGCAGGGAACGCAACTTTCACGCGGTCATATACTTCAGGGGCAAATTCTGCCATCTCGGCAATGCTGGTTGCAGATGGAATCACTGTGAGCAGATAGCGAGTGTTGCCTGCGGCGTATTCGTCATTGCCGTCAGTGGCAGCAATGATTGTGGTCTTGCCTGCGCCGGCGAGTGTAACGTTGCCATCGGTGTCGATGGTAGCAACCTGTTCGTCAGAGCTTGACCATGAGACAGGCAGGTTGTTGGGGTTAGAGAGTGTCGGAGCGGCAAATTCTTCGCCGAGGAATGCTTCTGCCTCAGTCGCGCTGAATGAAAGGCCACATTCCTGTTTCCCTCCGAGGTCTTCAGTGTAAGTTAGTTCAATAGAATGGATGAAGCGATTGTAGAATTTGTTGTCCCATTGGAAGTTGAGAGTCTCTACACCTTCTGAGTCGCTCCATGCCCAGTAATAAAGCGAGCCCTCGCTCTCAGAATCTATCTCTTTTTCGTTGAAAATGAGGCTTAGAGCGTTGAGCGCAGAACCTGACATGTAGACTTTGGCTGCTGTGATTTTTCCGTTGGGAACGGTGAGTGAGACTACAGGAGTGATACTCGTTGCTGCTTGAAAAGCGGAGTAAACCAGTATGCCGGCATTTGTGCCTCCGGCATTTACTAAAGCGAAGCCATTACCTGTCTCTGAAATTTTCTTTATAGAAAAATCCATACCTGCCTCTGAGAAAGAGAATTCGGGGACAAATTCTAACGAATTTACATCGATGGTGGTCTGGCGTGTCAACCCGTTTATATCGTTTTCACCATCAAACACCAATGTGTAATCGTTTGCGAATGAGGTAATAGCAGTAAAGGCTACAGCCGCGAGCGATAGTAAAGTTTTCTTCATGAAATGAAATTTGTTGGTTTATAGAGAAGTTGCACTAAACTTAAATTTATAAATCCCCCAAATCTGTCAGGATTCGGGGGATTTAAGCTTGTTATAGGTTGGGCGTTGCTTACTTGACGAGGACTTTAGTAGTCTTGCCGTTAGCAACCTTCATGTAGATGCCAGCCTTCGGTGATTCAACTTCAACACCCTGGAGGTTGTAGTAGCGAGCGTTAGACTCTACAGTCTCGATTGATTCAATGCCGCTCACCCCATCTTTGGTTACATGAGTTTCAACGAAAATGCCATTTCCAGCGTCAACCATGTTGTCCTTATATAGATAGAATGCACCGGTTGGCTCTTCAGATGCGGTTGAGAAAGTGATGGTGTTTGACAAGCTCACTGCACCACCCATATAGGCTGCGACTTGTGAGAATTCATCCAAATCTACCCACATAGTCTCGTAGGGAGTATAAGAGCCCAGTCTCTTTAAAGGCTCTGCGTTTAGTTCTTCATATGAAATGCAGAGGAAACCATCCCAGCCTTCGGGAACACCTAATGTAATAGAGTAAGTGTCGTCGGGACATTTGCCAGACACCAAGACGGTGTATGCGCCCCAATCCTCACCTTGCTCAACATCCAAGTCGCAGCTGGTGGTCACCTCGAATGATTCGGGGAAAACAGGGTCAGGTTCTTTTTTGGTGACATTGGTGTTAAGCGAAATACCGTTGGTAAAATCAACCATGTCGCCTTTATAAAGGAATAGTGCTCCCATGTGCTCTTCCTCTTCCACAGAGAATGTCAATGAGTTGCCTTTATGTAAAGTCAAGCCATAGAATTGCATCAGCATACATACATCATCAATAGTCATCCAATTTGGTTCCATCGGATTATAAGGGTCTAATCTCTTAAGCGGCTCTACATCAGGATTGAAGTCGTTGGTTGAGCCACAGAGGAAACCATCCCAACCTTCGGGAACCTCAACTGTGATGGTGTAAGTTTCGTCAGGACATTCGCCAGTCACTTTGATAGAGAATCCATATTCATCACCTTGCTCAACATCCAAGTCGCAGCTGGTGGTCACCTCGAATGATTCGGGGAACACAGGGTCAGGTTCGGGTTCGGGTTCAGCCTCTTTTTGGGTGACATTGACATTGAGCATGATTCCGTTTCCAGCCTCAACCATGTCTCCTTTATATAGATAGAAAAAACCCATATGCTCTTCCTCTTCCACAGAGAAAGTGATAGAGTTGGTTTTATGCAATGGTATGCCCATCATCATTTCGTAAAAGGTGCAGAAGCCTTCCATGTCCTGCCAATCGGGTTCTCCCGGGGTGAAAGCGCCTAATCTCTTAAGTGGCTCGACTTCGGGATTTGCATCATTATCTGAGCCACAGAGGAAACCATCCCAGCCTTCGGGAACCTCAAGTGTGATAGTATATGTGTCGTCGGGACATTCGCCAGTCACCAAAATGGTGTAGCCATAATCGTCACCCTGTTCGACATTCAAATCGCAGCTGGTGGTCACCTTGAATGATTCAGGGAAGACTGGTTCAGCGTCAGTCTGAGCCAACATTGGCGAGAAGCTCAATGCTACAGACGAAAACAAAAGTAAAAGTTTCTTCATTAGTTAAAATATTAGGGGTTTAATAAAAATTGAAAATTATCGGTGTATTGCTTTAGAATTAAAAATTTGGAATAGAGTCTTGACTTATGTTTCCAGGAAATTATTTGTTTGGCAAAATTATATAAAAAAATTCGAAACCGCTAAGTTTTATTAAGAAATTTTGAGAAAAGTGAGATTTTTGTCATTGGCAAATTTGAATG
>CAMWQZ010000091.1 GCA_947176515.1 uncultured Bacteroidales bacterium
GGTTATTACTTACAAATTTAATAATAATTTTGCTATTGCCAAGCCACAAAGGTAAAAAAATTGACAAACTGCAATGTTAAAAATTTGTGCAAACCACTAGTAAAAAGTATTGCGCCACACTTCCGCATGACGCAACTTCCTATACTCACTTTTTTATATCAATAAAGACTAATTACTCAATAACCTGATTGGAATCAACCGAAATAACTTTCACTCCAAACGAATGGTTACTGATTTTTGTGGGAGCGCCACCATAATATACCTTACCTGTGCCGGCTCCAGAAACGGAGATAGCGGCCGATGCATTACAATCAATAGGACCAGGACCAAGAATATTGCACTTCACATCCTCAGCCTGAAGCCCAGAAGCTTCAAGCTTGCCCTTACCAACGTTTTTAAGATTGGCTTGACGGGTAGTGCCATTAGCCACAATATGCCCATTACCCGTAAGTAATGCAAAACTTGCTTTATGAGTCTTAATATCATCTACGACCAGTGTGCCATTTCCCACAACAGTGCCTTTAAACTCACGCACGGGAACAGTCCGCACTATCGTAACGAGCGAGTCACCGGAGTTTTCAACTTTCTGGAGTGTCATCGAGTAGACTTTAATTGTAGGTAAATCTTTCACCACTGCACCATCAGACGCAATCTGAATATTTAGATTATTTTTCTTATTAGTAAACATCAGCATCTGAGCGGTTGCAGGATCACATTCAAAAAACGCCCAGCCTGCCGAATCTGTCGAACAATAGTACTCAACATTTATGCCGTCAGAAACCTTTAATTCGCTGAAATCACCTACGTCAAGCTTATAAAGTCCTTTTTGAGCATTTAACGTTAAAACCGAGCTACATAGCGCTGTAATTAGAACGAAAACTTTTGAAAATTTCATAACAGTTTAATATGATTGAATTTACTAATATTATAATGGTTGATAAGGCTTGACTTGTACTATACGGTCAGTGTCACCTGACATTGTAACCCTCACACCGGAAGGGTAGAAAATATGACCACTACCATATAACTTTAAGTCCATTGAGCCTGAAACAAGGCCACGCAAATCAATTGTACCAGTCCCTCGGCCAACTGCATCACAATCGCGCGCCGATCCAGTAAAAATCATTTTTCCGCTTCCTCGCTGAGTGACAGTCATGCGTGACGCCGTGATAGCGTCGACCTTTAGCGTTCCACTACCAACAAGAGATAGGTTCAACGTCGATGTCGTCAATTCGCCATGGATGGAAATAGCACCAGAGCCAGATAAAGAGATATTGACATTTGCGGCAGCAATATCACCCATATTAATAGACGCTGCTCCCGACGCAATCACTGCCAACTGGTCGGGTGACTTAATTTGATTAGCCGAAAGTTGCGCCCTGCCGGAAACTTCGATTACCTTAATATCGCTATCAGTATAAACCGTTACGGCCACACGCGCTGTTGGCGAGACAGATTGCTTCGCAACAACATACAAAGCATTAGCAGCCTTACGAATATCAACAGCGGCTTGATGCTCATATTTCACTATCCCGGCAGAATCTGCATTATTGACAAGCTTTACATCAACCGCTCCGCTGACATGTAGCTCATCATAGCGGAACCCGGCAGCATCGAGCCGGCTCACTGCTCCGGCCAATATAATTATCAGAAATATTATTCTACAATAATTCATCGGTTCAGTGTCGGCAAGATGTCATTTTCAATATGGGCGATAATGCCAAAGAGTTCGTCAAATGTCGAAGCGCGGAGCATCTCAATACGAGTCTGTCGGAAATTTGGAATACTCTTAAATAGCGGCGAAGCTGCAAGGTGTCTGCGTATATGGAGGATACCGCGGTATTCGTCAATTCTATCTACACTCTCTTTTATCTGACGCCTCAGGCAATCAAATTTCTGTGATAAGGTCGGTAGCTTGATCGAACTATCAATCCCGGCTTTAAGTTCACTGAAAATCCAAGGAGCTCCTATAGAAGCACGTCCAACCATTACTCCATCGACACCATAGCGATCAAACGCGTCGCGTAGCTTCTCTGCAGTGGTAATATCTCCATTACCTATGACAGGTATGGCGAGCCTGGGATTTTCTTTAACCTTTGCAATCATCTCCCAGTCAGCTTCACCAGTATACATCTGCGAACGTGTGCGACCGTGCACAGTCAAAGCCTGAATACCGCAATCCTGCAATTGTTCTGCGAGCTGGACAATAATCTTTGAATTATGGTCCCAGCCTAATCGCGTCTTAACCGTGACTGGTATCTTTACAGCATCTACGACAGCCTTGGTAATCTCAAGCATTTTGGGTATATCGCGCAACATGCCAGCACCAGCGCCTTTACCGGCAACCTTCTTAACCGGGCATCCGAAATTAATGTCAAGTATATCAGGACTCGCAGCCTCAACAATCTTTGCAGCCTCAACCATAGGCTCAACCTCACGACCGTAAATCTGAATAGCCGTTGGACGCTCTGAAGGATTAATCGCCAACTTTCTTGTGGTCGCAGCTATATTTCGTATCAGCGCATCGGCCGAAACAAATTCGGTATAGGTCATATCTGCGCCAAATTCTTTACAAATCAGGCGAAACGATTCGTCAGTGACATCCTCCATCGGAGCAAGCATCACAGGGCGTGAACCTAAGTCGATATGTCCAATTTTCATTGTATTTAAAATTTGGCTACAAAGGTAGGGAGTTTTTTTGCAAGTCTATGTCCTTACGCATCAAAAAAGACTTCTAAAATAGAAAAAAGGCAAAAAGACCGCAAATGCGATCTTTTTGCACATATATCAAACCCCTGACAGAATTTAATTATTTGCTACGGTCGGGAGATTATATACAAAATCCGTGATGCAGAAATATGCAGGGACTGTCAAGCCATAAGAATTTTTCTTTGTTGAGTCAACATAGAAAAGCACTTCATCGACAGTGCCGAGCTGTTCGAGCGTGATAACGCCCCATTGGTCAAGATATATACCATTATAAATCAACGGATACTGCAAATGGCCGGTCATAAGACCTCCGCGTACACCCACAATGTGAAGCACAAAGTTATCATTAGGTCCGAAAGGCTCACTAAATGCCGATCCTTTTTTTGCACAATAGTAAGTGTAGCTCGAATTGGTCACATAAGCAAATTTCGGATTAAAATATCCGTAATTTGACATGCGGATTGAGCACTTTTTATTTTCGAGCGGATTTTCATTAACAGTTGACTCGCTGTTACCTACGAGATAGAGACCATTATTAGGATTCTGAGGTATACATGCCCACTGATGAGCCACCCAATCAGATTCATAATCCTGGTTGTCATTTACGCGTGAGGGACAAAAACCGTTCCAGGCAGGATAAGAAACACCGTCCCACTCGTCAGTCCACGCACTATGGCTAAAAACGAAAGGCGATGCAGTGATATTGCCGGCTGTATAACAGTCTGCCCAATAATTATTAGAATTAAAAGAGAAGTTCGCCTCGCTTAAATCTAAAACAAAAAGCGGTTCGGCTGGAGAATCAGTACTATTGCATGATGAAAAGCCCAAAACTGCAAGCGCCGAGATGGCTGCAAGGGCAAATGACTTGATTGTCTTCATTTGTAAAAATTGTAATGTCAAAATTAAATTATTACGATTGGCATATATATTTAATGCAAAGATAAGAAATTGCACTATCATAACCAAATTTTCCAATTAGTATATCACACATTTATATTATTTTCACTTGTTTATTATTATGCATGTTAGATTGGATATGTTTTTTATTGTCTTTTTATTAATTTTGCATAAATAATGGAGCAGACTATATATGAACAATCCAAACGGACATAAGCGAAAAATTGCCATCGTCTCAAGCACTCGTGCTGACTGGGGATTGCTATCACCACTTGCTAAAGCATTATCTGAGCGCGAAGACTGCGATGTATCCGTCATTGCCACTAATATGCATCTCAGCCAACGCTTTGGAATGACCGTCAACAATATCATCGACGATGGTTTTAAACCGATAAGAGTTGCTATCGAATGTGAAGACGATTCCGCAGCCGGACGCATTAGAGCAATGGCTCAATGCATGACCGGCATGAATGAAGTGTTCGAAAGTCTATCTCCAGATATGATGGTGGTATTAGGTGACCGTTACGAGATGCTCGCAGTAGCTTCAGCCGCAATGATGATGCATATTCCAATCGTCCACATCGCCGGAGGCACTATTTCCGAGGGAGCTATCGACGATTCAATTCGTCATGCCATAACAAAGTTATCTGCACTTCACCTCACTGAAACTGAAGAATATCGCCAACGCGTCATCGCTATGGGCGAAAATCCGTCAAGAGTAATTAACACCGGCGCAATAGGCGTGTGGAACATAGACAATCTTGATCTAATGACGCGCGAAGAGCTCAGTCGAGAAATCAATTTTGATTTAAGCCGGCCCTACATAATTGCGACCTTTCATCCGGCCACACTTGACAACAGCGACCCTGGTCTCTGTTGCCGTAATATGCTTGAAGCACTCAACCGTCACCCCAATCTTAACATTATATTGACCTACCCAAACAATGACCCGGGGTCAGTTTCAATAATAACTGAGATTGAAAATTTTGCGAAAGACAACCACGAACGCGTGAAACTCGTCAGGTCGCTCGGCGCTACGCGCTATCTTTCGGCACTCCATTATGCAGAATTTTCTATCGGAAACTCTTCAAGCGGCATTGTGGAGGTAGCATCTGCAGGTATTCCTTCTATTGATATAGGATGTCGCCAACATGGTAGAGCCGCTGCGCAATCAGTGATACATTGCGGCAATAGTATTGACGATATCGACCACGCAATTAATCTTGCCTTAAGCCCTGATTTCAAGGCTATGGCTGCCAAAGCCGAAAATCCATATTATAAGGCCGACACTTTGCAACTAATGGTTGACGCAATTATGAGAGCCAATCCCTCACAGCTAATAACAAAACATTTTTACGACATAAAGTCATGATCACCCCCCTATATATCATCCCGGCGCGAGGAGGCAGCAAAGGCATTCCCGGCAAAAACATCAAGCCGCTATGCGGACGTCCGCTAATCGCATATTCGATTGACGCCGCCAAGGCTTGTGCAAGCGATGAGCGACATATAATCCTATCGACCGATGATAACGCAATAGCCGACACAGCACGCTCGCTTGGCTTAAAAGTCGATTATATGCGTCCGGCAGCTCTGGCAACAGATCAGTCAGGTACGCGTGAGGCCATACTCGATGCAATGGATTGGGCAGACAAAGCCGGCATCAAATATGACTGTGTCGTATTGCTACAACCGACTTCGCCTATGCGTGTAGCCGATGATATAAAAGGTGCACTGGCCTTGTATAATGATAATATAGATATGGTAGTAAGTGTAACTGAGGCCGCATCAAATCCATATTACAATTGCTTCGAGACAGACAGTGAAAACGGATTTCTTCACATTTCAAAAGGCGATGGCAAACTAACTCGTCGACAGGATGCCCCACCGGCATGGGAATATAATGGCGCAGTCTATGTGATTAACCCTAATTCGGTGAGACGCTGTGGCCTGGGGGAATTTACTCGCCGCCTACCCTATGTCATGCCTAAAGACCGAAGCATAGACATAGACACCGCCACAGACTGGATTGTAGCGGAAACTCTTATGACCAAAACCAATTAATGCCATCAGCCGTTATAATATTACTATGCACTCAGACGTAAAACATAAGCACGTTATCAGTGAGCGAGCATGCCTCCTTGACGCACTTGGGAAACTCAACAGCTTACCAGGCAGTGAGATGACTCTGTTTATCGAAGATGATGACCACCGTATAATTGGCACAGTAACCGACGGTGACATACGCCGTGCACTACTCGCTGGGCTAACTACCGATTGCGAGGTTGCAAACGTGACACACCGCTCGTTTAAATGGCTAAACGACGGACAGACAGACATT
>CAMWQZ010000092.1 GCA_947176515.1 uncultured Bacteroidales bacterium
CGTAAGATCGTCGGCAGCGTCAGATGTGTATAAGATTCAGGGATGGAACGAAGGCTGGGAAGATAACGCAACGCGCAAAGATAAGATTTTCAGTTTTGTGAAGCCTTACCCTGATTTTGACCTAAATAAGATTAGAGATTATGCCTTGTCTAAAGGCGTGAAATTAGTTATGCATCATGAGACAGCAAGTGCTGTCACTGACTATGAGCGGCAGCTCGACGATGCCTTCAAATTTATGGTGGATAATTCTTACGAGGCGGTAAAAGGTGGTTATATCTATGATGTGATGCCGCGTGGCGAACATCATTATAATCAACAGATGGTTAACCACTATCAATATGTTGTTGAGAAGGCCGCTAAATATCATATTTTATATAATGCACATGAAGCAGTCCGGCCGACTGGTGTTTGTCGTACATGGCCAAATCTCGTTGGCAACGAATCTGCTCGTGGTTCAGAGTATCATGCCTTCAGTGGTATCACCCCAGGTCATACAGTAATCCTTCCTTTTACTCGTCTGATAGGTGGTCCGATGGATTACACTCCGGGACTTTTTGAAAACGACTTATCAAAATACAATCCTCATAGTGGCGCGTGGGTTAACTCTACGTTGGCTCATCAGCTTTCGTTATATGTAACTATGCCTTCACCGCTCCAGATGGCGGCAGACCTTCCTGAAACATACGAGCGCTTCATGGATGCTTTCCAATTTATTAAAGATGTTGCTCTCGATTGGGATTGCAGTGTCTATCTCGAGGCTGAGCCGATGGAATACATTACGGTTGCCCGTAAGGCAAAAGGCAGCGATGATTGGTTTGTCGGTTCGACTGCTGGTGAAGAGCCGCGCAAATCCAAACTCGACTTCTCATTTCTCCCAAAGGGACGTAAATATCGCGCGACGATATATCGCGACGGTAAAAATGCCCATTATAAAACCGCTCCTCAGGATTATGTGGTTGAGACACGCACTGTCGACTCTCGTTCTCACATGACTCTCCCCGTAGCTGCATGTGGCGGCTACGCCCTTTCACTGACACCTATTGATAATCTATAACTCAAAATCAGTATGAATCTAAAAGCAATTGTATTTTCTGCCGTTGCGCTTTGCGGAGCAGTGGTTGCCAGGGGTCAGACTCCTGTCTACCTCGATGACTCAAAGCCTATCGAAGAGCGGATTGACGATGCGATTTCTCGCATGTCATTGAAAGAGAAAATCGCCCTCCTTCATGCCCAATCAAAGTTCAGTGCCCCAGGTGTCCCCTCACTCGGCATCCCGGAACTTTGGACTGACGACGGGCCGATGGGCGTTCGTCCCGAGGTACTCTGGGACCAATGGGACCAGGCCGGCTGGACTAACGACTCATGTACGGCTTTTCCATCCTTGACCTGCCTTGCTGCAACTTGGAATCCTGAGTTAGCTGCTCTTTATGGTAAAAGTATCGGTGAAGAAGCGCGCTACCGTAACAAGAGCGTTCTCCTCGGCCCCGGTGTCAACATTTATCGCACGCCTCTTAACGGTCGCAACTTCGAATACATGGGCGAAGACCCATATCTCGCATCCAAGATGGCTGCCGACTACGTCCGCGGAGTGCAATCTAACGGCGTGGCCGTATGCGTTAAGCATTTTGCTGCCAACAACCACGAATCTAATCGCTACACGACTAATTCTATCGTAAGCGACCGCGCACTTTATGAAATTTATCTCCCGGCGTTTAAAGCCGCATGTGTCGATGCTGGAGCATGGAGCCTTATGGGTGGTTATAACCTTGTTAACGGTCAACATGCTACATATAACCAGCGTCTTGTCAACGAAATTTTAAAAGGCGAATGGGAGTGGGACGGCGTGGTCATCTCTGACTGGGGTGCTGTCCATGATACCAAACAAGCTGTCGAAGGTGGACTCGACATGGAGTTCGGTACTGGTACAGATGGTCTCACAGGTCCAGGCAACTCCTATGATAAATATTGGTTAGCTAATAATTATTATGAAGGTGTGCGTGATGGCATCTATAGTGAAGAGCAACTGAACGATAAAGTGCGCCGTGTGCTTCGTCTCACAATGCGCACTGCAATGGACCGAAATCGGCCCTGGGGTTCAATTAATTCGCCCGAACACCACGCAGCATGTCGAAAGATTGGTGAAGAAGGCGTAGTCTTGCTTAAAAACGAAGATAATATCTTGCCCATAGCTACCGATAAAGTTAAACGCATTGCAGTTATCGGCGAGAATGGTATAAAGCGCATGACCGTAGGTGGTGGATCTTCATCGCTTAAGGCTCAGTATGAGATTCATCCCCTCGAAGGTCTTCAGAAACGTTTCGGTGACGAAATGGAGATTGTATATGAGCGCGGCTACGTCGGTGATACGGTTACTCATTATAATAATGTATGGACAAAGCAGGATCTCCGTGACCCACGTTCACCCGAACAGCTCAAAGCAGATGCAATCAAAGTAGCTAAAGGCGCTGATTTAGTGTTGTTTATTGGCGGTCTGAATAAAATGTATTTCCAAGATTCCGAAGGCACAGACCGCGAGTCACTTGATTTGCCCTATCATCAGAACGAACTTATCGAGGCTATTGCCGACGTCAACCCTAATATCGTTGTTGTCAATATAAGCGGTACAGGGGTTGCAATGCCATGGCTTGATAAGGTTAAAGCAGTTGTTCAGGGTTGGTATCTTGGTAATGAAACAGGCAATACTTTGGCGGCCATTCTTGCCGGCGACGTTAATCCCAGTGGCAAACTCCCATATACCTATTACGCATCGCTCGACCAATGCGGCGCGCATAAACTTGGCGAATATCCTGGCACTCCTCGACATGACCCTGTCGAAGGCGATATTATCGACATGCATTATAATGATGATATTTATGTTGGCTATCGTTTCACCGATAAAAACAAACTCAAGCCGACATTCCCCTTCGGACACGGTCTCTCGTACACTACTTTTGAATATGGTAAGGCAACTGTCGACCGTAAAAAAGGTTCAGCCGACGATGTATTCACAGTAACAGTTCCGGTTACAAACACAGGCAATCGCGAAGGCAGCGAGATAGTTCAGCTTTATATCTCTGACTTGAAGTCTTCGCTTCCTCGTCCTGTTAAAGAACTCAAAGGTTTCTCAAAGGTTCGTCTTGCGCCGGGCCAGACTGAAAACGTAAGCTTTGAAATCTCACGCGATGCTCTTAGCTATTTCGATGACGGTGCTCACAAGTGGATAGTCGAACCTGGTAAATTTGAAGCTCTTATCGGTGCTTCAGCAGGCGACATTCGTTCAAAAGTTTCATTTGAAGTGCAATGAGAAGGTTGACTTTAATAGCGATGGCCTTGTTTTTGGTCATTGCTGTTTCTATTGATGCTAACGCAGCCAAAAAGCCTGAACACGTGATAGTTGTTGGCTTTGATGGCTGGGGTGCGTACAGTGTCCCTAAAGCCGAAATGCCAAATCTTTCTGAGTTAATGTCGCGTGGTGCTTGGACACTTAAAAAGCGTAGCGTCCTGCCTTCAAGCAGTGCAATTAACTGGGCTTCGATGTTTATGGGTGTCGGCACTGAGGGTCACGGTTACACTCAGTGGGGTAGCAAGACTCCTGAAATCCCGTCTATTGCTCTTTCTGAAAATGGCATTTTCCCAACCATTTTTACGATTACCCGTCAGCAGAAACCAAAAGCCGAAATTGGCGTTCTCTATGAGTGGGATGGCATTAAGCATCTTATCGATACTCTTGCAGTGAGTCATCATGCCCAAGTATCTCCGACTCCTGATGGAAGTTCAGCCCCGATAACAAAAGCTTTTGTCGATTATATCATTACGTCAAAGCCGACACTTGCTCTTGTTAGTTACGATAATCCCGACGCTGTTGGACACCGTGTAGGCCATGATACCCCAGAGTATTACGAAATTCTTCGTGACCTTGACGCTCAGTTAGGACAGATAGTCGATGCAATAAAGGAGGCTGGGATTTACGACAGTACGGTTATCATTGTGACTTCAGATCATGGAGGCATAGAAAAGGGCCATGGAGGCATTACCCTCGCCGAGATGGAGACTCCGTTTGTTATTGCAGGTAATGGAGTGAAAGCTGTGGGTGAATTCCAGTCGGCAATGATGCAGTATGATGTTGCTGCTACAATTGCGGCGCTGCTCGGACTCAAACAGCCACAACCATGGGTTGGTCGCCCGGTAACTGAAATTCTCAAATAACGTTCATTCCCATGAAATTTGCATATACACTTGTGTTATGTGCCGCATTGAGTGCTGTGACAGCCAGAGGCGGCATGCCTGTCGAATTTGTGCCCGACAATGAAGAGCTTATCGTTGTCTGGCCAGATGGAGCGCCTAATAGTAATTTCGCCCCTGTGTCTGTTGAAGATTCCGTTGAGTGGAACGCTGTCGACACTCCGGTTTTGCATGTTTTTCCTGCTGGAAATCCGAGTGGCAAGGTCATATTGATGTGTCCTGGCGGAGGTTATAGACATATAGGAGTGCAGAACGAAGGTTATAGCTTTGTGCCTTGGTACAACGACTTGGGGGTCGACGTAGCCGTCTTGCAATATCGCATGCCTTATGGTTATCCCGAGGTGCCTCTTAGCGACGTACACCAGTCCATGCGCATTTTGCGTGACAAGTTCCCGGGCAGTCGGATCGGTGTCCAAGGCTTTTCTGCCGGAGGACACTTGGCTTCGATGGCTGCAACCCATTATACAGATTCAGTCACTCGACCCGACTTTCAGATTCTGTTCTATCCTGTCATTGCCGTGAGCGGTCCTAATGCTCACGCAGGCAGCAGCCAACGCTTGTTAGGCGATAATCCTACCGAAGAACAGATTGCCCTTTATAACAATCACTTGCAAGTGACCCCTGATACGCCACAGGCTTTTATCGTCCATTCGTCCGACGACTCGATTGTGCCGGTGGCAAACTCAATCGACTATTATAGCGCGCTTGTTTCTAACAGCGTCCCTGCAAGCCTTATAATTTATCCTTTTGGTGACCACGGCTGGGGCTTTGCCAAAGGCTTTGCTTTTTTCCCTATGTGGACAGCCGAACTCGCCACATGGCTCTCATTATTGAAATAACTGACAGAAAACTTTCCTTATTATGAAAAAATTAATTCTTTCACTATCTGCACTCGTCGCAGTTTCATCTTTGGCGTCAGCTCAAGCAAATGATTGGGCAAATCATCCTCGTTATGCAGCTGATAATGCTAAACTAACCCAGGCTCCCGAAGTCGTTTTCATGGGTAACTCAATAACCGATGGCTGGGATGACCGTCATAACGAATTCTTCACTGACAACAACTTCGCTTGTCGTGGCATTTCTGGTCAGGTGACGGGTCAGATGCTTTGTCGCTTTTATTCTGATGTTGTTGACTTGAAGCCCAAGGCGGTTGTTATACTTGCCGGAATCAATGACATAGCCGGTAACCAGGGCCCGATGGACGATCGCCATATTGCCGAAAACATATTCTCAATGGCTGAGATTGCTCGTCAGAACGGTATTCGTCCGCTTATTGCTTCATGTCTGCCTTGCGACACTATTCCATGGAATGCGAATATCGTCAACACGGCGACTCACGTGGTCAATCTTAACACGATGCTCAAAGACTATGCCGACGCTAATGGTATAACTTATGTTGACTATTATTCGGCGCTCACCACACCCGAAGGCGCCCTCAATCCTCAATACACCGATGACCGCCTACACCCCAATAAAGCCGGTTATGACATCATGGAGCCAATAGTTCTCGAGGCCATAAAAAGTAAAGCTCCTACTCAACAGAAGCCAGCTCAAATGAAATCTCGCCGCCATCACAGAAAATAAAAAAACATTACATAACTCGCATTTTTGGCGCTCCGGCATTTATTGTCGGAGCGTTTTATTATGACTCTTTGAAACCTCAATGTTTTTAGTTAATTTTGTGGTTGAAATACAGA